>CAJAXU010000513.1 GCA_903948045.1 uncultured beta proteobacterium
CGAGCGAGGCACCACCGTATTGCTTAAACCCAAGTGCGTGCCGACAGCTGCTGCTGCGATGGCAGCGGCGGCGGCAAGCAGATACAGTGGTTTCATGGGCGGAATCGAACGGGCGCAGAACTTGAGTTTAAGCCCATTGGACACAGCGCAGATAATGCCAGGATGCCCAATCTCTCCCTTGCTGCCTTGCTGCTGCTAACGTCTGCGCTTGGCGGCTGCAGCCCCACCTTTAATTGGCGTGAAGTGCGACTCGAGCAAAGCGCCGTAGCGCTGTTGTTCCCCTGTAAGCCCGACTCACAGGTGCGACAGGTCCAACTCGATGGACAGGCCTTGAGCATGACCCTGCTGGGCTGCAGTGCCGGCGATGCCAACTTTGCCTTGACCTATGCCAAGTTGGCCGAGGGTGGATCACCGGACCCGGTTTTGGCGCGTTGGCGTGAATTAACCCTGGGTAACCTCGGTGCGCAGGACATCCGAGACCTGCCCTACCCGCTGCCAGGGGCACGGAGCGGCCCGCAGTCGATTCGGGTTGGGGCTGCGGGCCGCAGGCCCGACGGCAGCAGCTTGGTAGCCCAGGCCTTCTGGTTTACGCAGGACCACTGGATCTACCAGGCCAGCGTGCTGGCTGAGCGCCCGCGCAGCGCCGAGGCGGACACCTTCTTCGCGGGCATCCGGCTGCCATGAGCGCCAGCCTGACGATGGCGCGTGCCACCGCGATCAAGGTGTTTCTGGCCTTTGCCCTGGCCTATTTCCTATCGGCACTGATCCGTGCCATCACAGCGACCCTGTCGCCGACCCTGACGCAGGAATTTGCACTGACGGCCGGCGATCTTGGCCTGCTGGCGGGCGGCTATTTTCTCGGATTTGCCGCCACACAACTGCCCTTGGGCGCCTGGTTGGACCGGCATGGCCCGAAAAAAGTCATTCTTTGGTTTCTGGCGGTGGCGGTCCTGGGTTGTGTGGCGTTTTCACTGGCCACCAGTTTTGCTGGCCTTCTGGCGGCGCGCATTCTATGCGGCGTAGGTGTCAGTGCCTGCTTGATGGCGCCCCTGACTGGCTACCGCCGCTGGTTTGACCCCGGCACCCTGCTGCGAAGCAACTCCTGGATGCTGATGACCGGCTCGATGGGCATGGTCGCGTCCACCTTGCCGGTGCAGTGGCTGATGCCGGTGTTGGGTTGGCGCCCCATGTTTTGGGGCCTGGCTGCGCTGGTGCTGCTGTCAATGCTGCTTATTGGCTCGCTGGTGCCGGCCTGGGCTGCCGTGACCCCGACCGCCGCTCCGGGCGCACCGGACGCACCGGACGCACCGGCGCCGAGCTACGCGGAAGTCTGGCGCAACCCCTATTTCCGTAAACTGCTGCCGCTGGCCTTCTTCAGCTACGGTGGCTTGGTCGCCATGCAGACGCTGTGGGCGGCACCTTGGATGACCAAGGTCGCCGGGTACAGCGCCTTGGAGGCGGCAGCGGGTCTGTTCTGGATCAACGTGGCGATGCTGCTGACATTTTGGACCTGGGGGCTGATCAACCCCTGGCTGGCCCGCCGGGGCTGGCATACCGATCGGCTGGTGACCCGCGTCTTGCCCTACAGTTTCGTGGTGCTTGCTCTAATTATCATAGCGCCTGAGCCAATGCTGGCTTGGTCTGGAGCCCTGTGGGCCTTGTATTGCGTGTGCTGCACAGTGGTCTCCCTGACGCAGCCGGCCGTCGGCATGGCCTTTGCCCCGGCCATGGCTGGGCGCGCGCTCTCAGCCTACAACCTGGTCATTTTTTCTGGTGTTTTTGCAGTGCAGTGGGGTGTCGGTTTGGGTATTGACGCCTTGAGGAGGATCGGACTGCCTGAGTTGCTTGCCTTTCAGTTGACGATGGGTCTGTTTCTGCTGTGTTGCATCGCGTCGTACCTCTATTTTTTGTTGCCCAGACGCCATAATCCATCCCGCTGACACCATGAACAACGGCATCCTCATCATTGCTCACGCTCCACTGGCAAGCGCGTTGCGTCAGTGCGTGCTGCACGTGTTTGCCGATGCAGAACCTGCGCTGGCGGCCTTTGACGTCCAGCCCAACGTGCCACCGGAGGAAACCCTGGCTAGTGCTGGGCTGGCCCTCGACCTGCTGGGTACCACGAACACTCTGGTCCTGACCGACATGTTTGGCGCAACGCCCTGTAATGTTGCCCACAAGCTGATTGACGGTGTGCAAGCCAAGTTGGTGGCGGGTGTCAACCTGCCCATGTTGCTGCGCTGTGTCACTTATCGCCACGAACCGCTGGATGCCCTGGTGGCGCGGGCGCTGGTTGGCGGAACCCAGGGGGTGATGCAGGTGGCGGTCACGGCGCCGCAAAACCAGATGAGGAAGACCCATGATCAAAACCAGCACGACCATCAGCAATAAGCTCGGGCTGCATGCCCGCGCTTCGGCCAAGCTCACCAAACTGGCGGGCAGTTTCCCCTGCGAGGTCTGGCTCTCGCGTGGCGAGCGGCGCGTCAACGCCAAAAGCATCATGGGGGTGATGATGCTGGCCGCCGGTCTGGGCAGCACGATTGAGATCGAGACCTCAGGGGAGCGCGAGCAGGACGCTCAGGACGCCCTATTGGCCCTGATTGCCGACAAGTTCGGAGAGGGCGAGTGACTTTTTCGATCCACGGCCTGGCGGTCGCCCGTGGCATCGCCATCGGGCGGGCGGTACTGGTGGCCTCCAGCCGGGTCGATGTGGCGCATTACTTTATTGCACCGACGCAGGTTGAAGCAGAGATTGACCGGGTGCGGCGAGGCCGCAATGCGGTCGTTGACGAGATTCATCGGCTGCAAGTCAGCATTGGCCTGATGGGTCCGAAGGAGGCGCCGCAGGAGCTGACCGCCTTGCTGGATGTGCATTTGATGTTGCTCGACGACGACGAGCTCATCGGCGGTGTCAAGCGCTGGATCACCGATCGGCTCTACAACGCGGAATGGGCCCTGACCACCCAGCTGGAGGTGATCGCCCGCCAGTTTGACGAGATGGAAGACGAGTACCTGCGCGAGCGCAAGAGCGACCTGGAGCAGATCACTGAGAAAGTGCTGCGGGCCATGAAGGGTGTGGCCTCTCCGGTGGCGCCGGTGCCGCCGCGCGCCATGCGCAAGACCTCGCAGCAGGATCTGCTGCTGGACGACACGGTGGATGTGCCACTGATTCTGGTGGCGCACGACCTGTCGCCGGGCGACATGCTGCAGTTCAAGCAAAGCGTGTTTGCGGGTTTCATCACCGATGTCGGCGGCAAGACCTCGCACACCGCGATCGTGGCGCGCAGCCTGGACATCCCGGCGGTGGTGGGCGCGCGCCTGTCGAGCCAACTGGTGCGCCAGGACGACTGGGTGATTGTGGATGGCGACGCCGGTGTGGTGGTGGTCGACCCGTCGCCCATCATCCTGGCCGAGTACGGCTTCAAGCAGCGCCAGGGTGAGCTCGAGCGTGGCCGCCTGTCGCGCCTGCTGCATACCCCGGCGGTGACCTTGGACGGCAAGCGGATCAAGCTGCTGGCCAACATCGAGATGCCCGAAGACGCGGTTGGGGCATTGAAGGTCGGCGCTGTCGGTGTGGGTCTGTTTCGCAGCGAATTCCTGTTCATGGGTCGGCAAGGGCGCTTGCCGGACGAGGAAGAGCAGTACCAGGCCTACCGACGCGCGATTGAGGGCATGCAGGGGCTGCCGGTCACCATCCGCACGGTGGATGTCGGGGCTGACAAGCCGCTGGACAGCTCACTCAAGGACGAGGCGCACCTCAACCCAGCGTTGGGTTTGCGCGCCATTCGCTGGAGCCTGGCCGATCCGGCCATGTTCTTGACGCAGCTGCGCGCCATCTTGCGGGCCGCCGCCCACGGCAAAGCCAAACTGCTGATCCCGATGCTGGTGCATGCCAGCGAGATCCGCCAGACCTTGGCGCTGGTGGACCATGCGCGGGCCGAGCTGGACAACCGGGGCGTGGCCTATGGCCCGGTGCAGGTGGGTGCCATGATTGAGATTCCGGCTGCAGCATTGACGCTCAAGGTGTTCTTGAAGTACTTTGACTTTCTGTCCATCGGCACCAATGACCTGATCCAGTACACGCTGGCGATTGACCGCGCCGACGAATCGGTGGCCCATCTGTACGACCCGCTGCACCCGGCCGTGCTGCGGCTGGTGGCCAGCACCATTGCCGAAGCCCAGGCGCAGGGTAAAGAGGTCAGCGTGTGCGGTGAAATGGCCGGCGACACCAGCCTGACCCGGCTGCTGCTGGGCCTGGGCCTGCGCAGCTTTTCGATGCACCCGGCGCAAATTTTGGCGGTCAAGCAGGAGATTTTGCGTTCCGACACTTCCAAGCTGGCGTCCTGGGCGCAGCAGGTGCTGGCTGACGACGAACCCGGCTATCGGGTGGGGCGAGCCTAGAACCGCGGCAGTTCCGGGTGCTTGATCTGCCCGGCGCGCACCAGCATCTTGCCGTACTCGGCGCAACGCTGCAGCGTGGGAATCACCTTGCCCGGGTTGAGCAGGCCTTTGGCGTCAAAGGCGCGTTTGACGCCGAACATCTGTTCGTTCTCTGCCGCTGAAAACTGCACGCACATCGAGTTGAGTTTTTCCACGCCAACGCCGTGTTCGCCGGTGACGGTGCCGCCCATCGCCACACTGGTTTCCAGGATGTCGGCGCCAAACAGTTCGCAGCGGCGCAGCTGGTCCGGGTCGTTAGCGTCGAACATGATGAGCGGGTGCAGGTTGCCGTCGCCAGCATGGAACACGTTGGCGCAGCGCAGCTGGTACTTCTTCTCCATCTGCTGGATCGCCAGCAGGATGTCGGCCAGCCGTTTGCGCGGGATGGTCGAGTCCATGCACATGTAGTCCGGGCTGATGCGGCCGCTGGCTGGAAAGGCGTTTTTGCGGCCGCTCCAGAACTTCAGGCGTTCGGCCTCGTCGCGGCTGACGGCGATGGCCGTGGCGCCGCAGCGCCGCAGCACGGCGCTCATACGGCCAATTTCTTCGGCCACCTCTTCGGGCGTACCGTCGCTCTCGCACAGCAGGATGGCTGCAGCACTCAGGTCATAGCCGGCGTGCACATAGTCTTCCACCGCAGCGGTCATGGGCTTGTCCATCATCTCCAACCCGGCCGGGATGATGCCGGCAGCGATCACCGCCGCTACCGCGTCGCCGGCCTGGCGGATGTCGTCAAAGCTGGCCATGATGCAGCGCGCCAGC
>CAJAXU010000514.1 GCA_903948045.1 uncultured beta proteobacterium
GCCGCGCGGCCGGCCTGGGCGCCACCTCTGAAGCACCCGACCCCGACCGCTATGACTGGCACCACGGCTTCACCGACCTGCTGGTGATCGGCTCGGGGCCGGCCGGGCTGAGCGCTGCGCTGCGGGCGGCGCAGACCGGCGTGGATGTGACCCTGGTCGAGCAAGACTTTGAGGCTGGCGGCTCGCTGCTGAACCAGCCCACCGACAGCGCGCAAGCGCACTGGCTGAGCAGCACGCTGGCTGAGCTGAAGGCCACCGGCCGGGTCCGGCTGCTGACGCGGGCCACGGCCTTTGGCCTGTACGACGGCAACACGGTGGGCGTGATCGAGCGCACGGCGCCCGGTACCGCTGACCCGCGCCAGGGCGTGCCGCGCCAGCGCTTGCACATCGTGCGGGCACAGGCCATCGTGATGGCCTGCGGCGCGCTGGAGCGGCCGCTGGTGTTTGCCGGCAACGACCGGCCCGGCGTCATGCTCAGTGGTGCCATTGGCAGCTATGTCAACCGCTATGGCGTGCTGCCGGGCAGGCGCGCCGTGATCGCCACCAACAACGACGCGGCCTATGGCGATGCCCTGGCCCTGGCCCGGGCTGGCGCCCAGGTGACGGTGGCCGACCTGCGCGCGGTGGTCTCGCCCGAGCTGCTAAGCCGGGCCCGCGCCGCTGGCGTGGCGGTGCAAGCCGCCACGGCCGTGGTGGCCGTGCAGGGCGGACAGCGGGTCACCGGTTGCACGCTGGCCGCTTTTGACATTGCCAGCGGCCGCATCACCGGCAGCGGCCAGGCCCTTGCGGTGGACCTGGTTGGCATGTCGGGCGGCTGGACGCCCACCGTGCATCTGACCTCGCACCGCGGCATCAAGCCGGTATACCAGGCCGCGCTGCACAGCTTTGTGCCGGGTGGTTTTGACCGCCAGCACTTTGGTGCTGGCAGCATGATGGGCAGCCAGACGCTGGACCAAGCCCTGGCCAGCGGCTGGCAGGCGGCCGAACAAGCCATCACCGCCGCCGGCAAGACCGCTGCGGCAGCGAACCCGGCAGCGCCCGCACCCCTACCGGACGCCCTGGCCATGACGTTTGCACCGGTCGGGCCGTTGGTTAGCCTGCAGCCAGCTGGCAAAGCATTTGTTGATTTTCAGCATGATGTGACGGTCGGCGACGTGGAACTGGCGCACCGCGAGGGCTACCAGGCGGTGGAGCACCTCAAGCGTTACACCACGCTGGGCATGGGCACCGACCAGGGCAAGACATCCAACCTCAACGGTCTGGCCATCATGGCGGCATCGCGCGGGCTGGGCATGCAAGAGGTCGGCACCACCACCTTCCGCCCGCCCTTCACCCCCACCACCATCGGTGCACTGGCCGGACGCAGCGTGGGCGCCCATCTGCAGCCGGTGCGGCGCACCGCCATGCACGACTGGCACCTGGCCCATGGCGGCGTCAAGGTCGAAGCCGGCCTGTGGATTCGGCCGCTCTGGTACCGCAGCCATGGTGCCAGCCTGTCCGAGGCCTACAAGGCCGAGATGGCGATCGTGCGCGAGCAGGTCGGCATCGCCGATGCCTCCACCCTGGGCAAGATCGCGCTGCACGGGCCGGATGCCGCCGAGTTTTTGAACCGGGTCTATGTGAATGGCTTTGCCAAGCTGCCGGTGGGCAAGGCGCGCTACGGCTTCATGCTGCGCGAAGACGGCATCGTGATGGATGACGGCACCACCAGCCGCATCGGCGAAACCGAATTCTTCATGACCACCACCACCGGGCAGGCCGGCCGCGTGATGAGCCATCTGGAATTTTTGCTGCAGGTGGTATGGCCGGACCTGCGAGTGACGGTAGCCTCGGTCACCGACCAGTGGGCGGCGATGAGCCTGGCCGGCCCCAAGGTGCGGGAGGTGATGCAGGCGGCCTTTCCGGCCATTGACTTCAGCAACGAAGCGATTCCCCACATGGGCGTGCACGACGTCACCCTGAGCGGCGCGCTGGCTGGGGTGGGCATCCGCATCATCCGGCTCACCTTTTCGGGTGAACTGGCTTACGAGGTCTACGCCCCCACCCATCATGGCCAATTGATCTGGGACCACTTGCTTCAGGCCGGCCAGCCCTGGCAGCTGCGGCCCTATGGCCTGGAGGCGCTGGCCTCGTTGCGGATCGAGAAAGGCCATGTGGTCGGCTCCGAGATGGATGGCCGCACCACGCTGGATGATCTGGGCGCGGGCAAGATGGCGAGCAAAATCAAACCGTTCTGGGGCGATGCCTTGCGGCGCAGCGAGCATTTGGCGCGGCCAGACCGGCCGACCCTGGTCGGGCTGGAGCCGGCCGAAGACGGTGCGGTGCCGTCCAATGGCGCCATCCTGTTTTTTGCCGACGACAAGATTGCCGGCCATGGCCGCGGCCACATCACTTCCACCACCTACAGCAAATCGCTGGGCAAATCAATCGGCTTGGGCCTGTTGCAAGGCGGCACCAGCCGGGTGGGCCAGGAGGTCATTGCTGCATCGCCGGTGCAGGGCCGTCAATACCGGCTGCGGGTGGTGGACCCCTGCTTCCTGGACGCTGAAGGAGTGCGCTACCGTGGTTGATGCATCGCTTTACCGCAGCCCTTTTGAGGGCCATGCCCTGGGCGAACGCCCGGCACGAGACGGCAGCATCGGCGTGCAGGTTCGGGCCAGCCTGTTGCCGCACGCGGTGCTGGTCAGCACCTGGATCTCTGGCGAGGCGGCGCTGACCGCCGCGCTGACCCAGCTGCTGGGCCAGACACCGCCGGGCCGCACCGGCCAAACACTGGCCACAGGCCTGGGCCTGCTGATGCGTACCGGGCCCGAAGAGTGGCAGCTGATCGGCAATGGCGCCGTTGACCCGCGCCCGGCGCTGCGCGATGCCATTGGTACGAACGTGGGTGGCGTGACTGACCTGAGCCACGCGCGCTGCCGTATGAACCTACGGGGCACCCGCTGCCTGGACACCCTCTCCAAGCTGTTCCCGCTCGATTTTCGGCCGGACGCCTTTCCGGTGGGTGAACTGCGCCTGAGCGGCCACCACCACCTGCCCTGCGGTCTGCACCGGCTGGCTGAGACGGAGTTCGACCTGTATGTCTTTACCACCTACGCCCATGACCAGCTGGCCAGCCTGCTGGACGCGGCACTGGAGTACGGCGTGCATCTGGAGCACATCGGCTAAGCTCAGGCGCTTGCGCCTAAGCGAGGGGCCAGCCGCAGTCAATTGCTCGAATTGCCGCCAACGGGTGCGCGCTGTTTGCACCTAAACTGCGTGGTGGACCTCCCACTCACACCTCATCGAGACGGAACGCAACATGGCAAACGACAGCTTAAACATCGGATTTATCGGCCTGGGTAACCTGGGTGAACCCCTCTGCAACAGCCTGGTCAAGGCTGGCTTCAAGGTCACCGTGACCGACCTGCACAAGGCCAGCGCCGAGCGCCTGCTCGCCGGTGGCGCCAACTGGTCGGACGATGTGGCCGGCGTGTGCCGCCAGGCCGACGTGGTGATCACCGCCCTACCCTCGCCAGCAGCCTCGCGCAAAGTGGTCGAGGGCCCGGGCGGCGTGTTTGAGAGTCTGCCCAGCGGCGCCGTCTGGATCGAAATGAGCACCACCGACTTTGAGGACCTGCAGCGTCTGCAAGGGCTGGCGCAGGCACGTGGCATCGAAGTGCTGGAGTGCCCGGTGACGGGCGGCGTCCATCTGGCCAGCTCCGGTCAGATCACCGTGCTGGTGGGCGGTGACCCGGCCACAGCGGCGCGCGTCGATGGCATTCTGAAGGTGATGGGCGGCGAGGTGATCTACCTGGGCAAGCTCGGCAGCGCCTCGGTGGTGAAGGTGGTGACCAACATGCTGGCCTTCATCCACCTGGTCGCAGCGGGTGAAGCCATGATGGTGCCGGCCAAGTACGGCGTCGACCCGGACGCCACTTACCGCGCCATTCGTGCCAGCTCAGGCAACAGCTTTGTGCACGAAACCGAGTCCAAGCTGGTGCTCAGCGGCAGCTACAACGTCAAATTCACCATGGACCTGGCCTGCAAGGACCTGGGGCTGGTCAACAGCATTGCCGAGAAGCTCGGTGTGCCGCTGGAACTCGGCGGCCTGACCCAGCAAATTTTCCGGCGCGCGCGCGGCCTGTTTGGCAGCGAGGCGCAGTCGCCCGAGGTGGTGCGCATGATCGAGGCGGCCTGTGGCCTGGAGTTGCGCGCACCGGGTTACCCCGACGAACTGGTCGCCGAGTGAGCTGATTCGAGGCCCGGCCATGACCCCAGCACCCACCCGCGACACATGGGCACAGCGGGCACAACAGTTGCCCATTGCCACCGGCCTCTTCATTGAGGGCCGGTATGTGCCGGCGCTCGATGGCGCCACCTTTGACTGCATCAACCCCGCCAATGGCACCGTGCTGGCGCAGATGGCCCAGGGTGGCGCGGCCGACGTCGACGCGGCCGTAGCCAGCGCGCTGCAGGCGTGGAACGACCGGCGCTGGCGCGGCCTGCCACCGCGGCAACGCATGGACGTCTTGCTGCGCCTGGCCAGTTTGGTCGAGCAGCATGCCGACGAGCTGGCGCTGCTCGAAACCCTGGACATGGGCAAGCCCATCAGCGATGTGCTCAACATCGACCTGCCCGAAGTTACCAAAACCCTGCGCTATTTTGCCGAGTGCATTGACAAGGTGGAAGGTGCGGTCACCCACACCGCAGCCGGCAGCCTGCACCTGATCACGCACGAACCCATGGGCGTGGTGGGCGCCATCACGCCTTGGAACTACCCGCTGCTGATGGCGGTGTGGAAGCTGGCCCCCATCCTAGCGGCCGGCAATTGCGTGGTGCTGAAACCGGCCGAACAGGCGCCGCTGTCCTGCACGCGGCTGGCCCAGCTGTTCATCGATGCCGGTGGCCCACCGGGTGTGTTCAACCTGGTCAATGGTCTGGGGCCGGTGGCCGGACGCGCGCTGGCGCTGCACCCGGACGTGATCAAGCTGTCTTTCACCGGCTCCACCGCCGTGGGCAAGCTGCTGCTGGCTTACGCCGGGCAGTCCAACATGAAGCGGGTGGCGCTGGAAACGGGCGGCAAGAGCCCGCAGATTTTTCTGCCCGACTTGTACGACCTGGACGCGGCGGTGGACCGGGCGGTGGGCGGCATCTATGACAACGCCGGCCAGGTCTGCAACGCCGGCTCGCGCCTGCTGGTGCACCGCGACATCCATGACGAGTTTGTGCGGCGCTTCACCGCGCGGGCGGCACAGGCCTATCGCCCCGGCGATCCACTGGACCCGGCCACCACGCTGGGCCCGCTGGCCAGCCAGGCCCATCTGCGCAATGTGCAGGCGCGCATGGCCCGTGGCCTGGCTGAGGGGGCGCAACTGCTGATGGGCGACACGCCCGACCCCGCGCTGGCGGCAGGCGCCTACCTGGGCCCAGCGCTGTTTGTCGGCGCCAGCAACCGCATGAGCATTGCGCAGGACGAAATCTTTGGCCCGGTGGCCACGGTCGTGCCCTTCTCGACCGACGAAGAGGCACTGGCCTTGGCCAATGACTCAGTCTATGGGCTAGCGGCTTCGGTCTGGACGCGCGACCTGAACAAGGCGCACCGGTTTGTGCGGGAGCTGGAGGCTGGCGTGGTCTGGGTCAACTGCTTTGGCGACGGCGACATGACGCAGCCCTTCGGCGGCTTCAAACAATCAGGCAACTCGCGCGACAAGCACATGATGAGCCTGCAGTCCTACCTGCAGACCAAGTCGGCCTGGTTTCAGACCGGCTGAGGCGCTGCTCGCCGTCTGGCCTCCTGCCATGGCGGCATGGATGGCCCGCCTCAGTGTTCCGGCCCGTCGTAGCGGGTGTCAACCTGCACAAGGCCTTGGGTCAGACGGGTCGTCCAATCGGCGATTTGGGGCCCAAACAGCTAACAGACAGTCTCGGACAAAACTTGTGCCCAAGCCTGCGTTGAGATATACTTTATTTTTTGTATATCAATTAGGGAGTTTCGTCATGCAAGTTTCCAAGTGGGGAAATAGTCTGGCGGTGCGCTTGCCGGTGTCCTTGGTGCAAGAGCTGGGCATTGCCGACGGTGACGAGTTGGTTCTGCAACCGGCACCCCGGCAAGCGGCGCAGCCGGCCAGTGTCATCGTGACCCGCCTGCCAGGGAAGTTGGAGCGCTTGCAGGCGGTGCGCCACTTGCGAGGGTCTTGGGGCGCAGACTTTGCCTTTGACCGCGACGAGGCCAACGCGCGGTGAAGGCGTTTATCGACACCAACGTGCTCATCTATTGGGTGGACGACAGCGCACGGGCCGACGTGGTGGAGCAGCTGTTGGCGCAGGAGGCTGTCATCAGCGTGCAGGTGCTCAATGAGTTTGCCAATGTGCTGCGCAGAAAGCGCGCTATGGCGCTGCCAGATGTTGAGGTCCTTTGCACCACCTTGATTGACACCTGCGATGTGCTTGATTTAAGCGTGCGCACCCACCAAACGGCCCTGACCCTGATGGCCCGCTACAACTTGTCGGTGTACGACGCCAACATCGTCGCTGCTGCGGCCTTGAGTGATTGCGCCGTTTTGTATTCTGAGGACATGCAGGACGGGCTCAATATCAAGTTACCCGGACCGACCAGCGCCAACGCGCTGGTGATTCGCAACCCGTTTAGGGCTTGAGCAGGCCTTCCACCGAGCGCCACCTCAGCGGCGCTGCTTGTTGGCGCCAGCATCCGCATGAGCATTGCCCAAGACGAGAGCGACAAGCACATGATGAGCCTGCAGTCCTACCTGCAAACCAAATCGGCCTGGTTCCAGACCGGCTGAGGCACAGCTCGCCGTTGGGCCTCCTGCCATGGCGGCATGGATGGCCCGCCTCAGTGTTCTGGCCCGTCGTAGCGGGTGTCAACCTGCACAAGGCCTTGGGCAACACGGGCCGTCCAATCGGCGATTTGGGGACGGAACCGCGCGCTCAGTTCTGCATTGACCACCAAGCGAACATAGTCCGGCTGCTCTAATCCGTAGGCTACCGAAACGCCCTTTCGCAGCCGGCCATGGACGAAATCATCAATCGCCTGCGCGAGACCACGACCTGAGTCCGCCACAGCCGATGCAAGGAACACGGCGGGATCACGCTTAACCCAGTCCAGGACATTGCCGATCTGACGGATGGGCAATTCCTGGCAGGCCCGCGTGACGCCAGGGCGACCGCCGTCAATCATGGCGAAGACCAGGTCTGCGCCCATGCCCTGCAAGCGACGCGTGGTCTCGAATGCGAGATCAGGGTCATGCTGCTGCCCGCAAAAAGCGGTGACGAAGCGGCAGTTGGGGGCGATGTGTTTCAGGCCGCTGGCAAATGCCGCCCGCCCCTTGAGACCCGGACCCACTTTTTCTCCCGACAGATGGGCAACTACCCCGGTTTTCGAGGCAAGACCGGCCAGCATGCCAGCCAGAAATGCTGACTGCTCCTGGAGAACCTCGTAACACGCTGTATTGGCTGCGAGAAAATTGCCTTGGGTGATGGCAAACACCGTTCCATCAAACTCTTGGTGGATCAGTTTCACAGGCTCATCGCCCTGGCCGCCATGCGCGACCAACAGGTCTGGCGACTGCTTGCACAGGGTGCGTAGCGCCTCGGCACGGTCTTGCGCCGCCAGCGGCGCGATCCAGTGCACCTCCACCGCATGGCCGGCGGCACGGGCCCGCATGGCGCCGTCGTAGCCGGATTCGTTAAAGCTACCCTGGCCGGGTGGACCAAACAGCGCCACCATGATGCGCGGCGCCGTCATCTCAAACACCCGCCATAGACCAAAACGGGGCTCATAAGGTGGCACCGCTTGATTTGACGACCGGCGCCCACAGGGCTGCTTGGTCCTTGATGAAGGCCGTGAACACCTCGGGCGATCGACTTTCCAACTCAAAGCCCTGGGCCAGCAGCTTATTGCGAATGTCTGGCATGGCCATCACATCGCTGATCGCTTTGATCAGGACCTGCGCCACGGCCGCGGGTACCGCTGCCGGCGCTGATACGCCAACAAAATTTTCAGCGACCAATGAGGGGTAGCCGAGCTCCGCCAATGTGGGAATATCGTTGGCCTGAACAACACGCTTAGCCGATGTGATTGCCAGCAGCCGCAGCTGCCCGGTCTTGCGAAACTGCAGGTTCTGGGGCAAGGCGTCAATCGCCACCTTCAGCTGCCCACCCAAAAGATCCGTACGCATCGGGCCTGCGCCGCGATAGGGCACATGCAGCACCTTCAGCCCAGCTTGTTGGCCCAGCAGTTCGCCAACAATGTGCCCAATGGACGCGGCACCGCCGCTGCCATAAGGGACCGGGTCTTTTTGCGACTTGGCCCAGGTGACAAAGCCTGCAAAGTCATTCACCCCCAAAGAAGGGTGCACCGCCAGCACGGTCGGCACGTCTCCGACATAGCTCAGATGCCTGAAGCTCTTCACTGGGTCATAAAGGGGTTTGTCCATCAGCGCTGGCGCGATCAACATCGGGGCCGAGTTGGACATCAGCAGCGTGTAGCCATTGGCTTCAGCATTGGCAACATGCACAGCGCCGATGGTCGAGGCACCACCCGGGCGGTTGTCCACCACCACGGACTGGCCCAGTTTCTCCGCCAGGGCCGGAGCGATCAACCGGGCGACGATGTCGCTGGCACCACCCGGCGGAAAAGTGACAACCAACCGCAAGGGCTGACTCGGCCACGTCTGTGCCCGGCTGATCGCGGGCGCCATGGCAGCGGCGGCAAGCGACGAAACAGCGAGCAGGAACTTACGGCGAATGGGCATGACATCTCCTTGTTGTATGAGCGAATCCAAAGCATTTTTCGCGCCAGTCTAATCGTCTTTCAAGCGCGGGTACTGTTTCAGTGTGGTCGGGCTCAAAGGGTGATCACCAGCTTGCCGAAATGCGAGCGGGTCTTGAAATCCTGCTGTGCCTGCACCAGCTGTTCCAGCGGGTAGACCCCGGCGATCAAGGGCTTGAGTTGGCCAGACGCCACATAGCGCACGATCTGCCGCGCCTCTTCTTGCGTGCCCATGGTGGCGCCCAGCAGTGTCAGGTGCTTGAGGTAGAGCTTGCGCCAGTCGATCGTCACCATCGGGCCGGCAATGGCGCCCGCCGTCACATAACGCCCGCCCACCGCCAGCAGGTCCAGCAACACCGGTACCTTGTCACCGGCCACCACATCAGCCACCACATTCACCGCGCCCGCTGGCAGCTGCCGAGCCAATGCCGCTGCATAGTCGGGCTCGTCGCGCAGGATGAAGCTCTGCACGCCCAGGCGCGCCAGATGCGCCTCTTTGCCACGGCCGATCACCGCCACCACATGGGCACCACGGATGGTGGCCAATTGCACCAGCGCCGAGCCGACGCCGCCTGAGGCACCGGTCACCAGAATCGTCTCCCCCGCCGCCAATGCCGCCCGGTTGAGCATGTGCTCGGCCGTCAGGTAGGACGTCATGAAGCTGGCCAGTTCATGGTCGGCCAAGAGGGAGGTGATGGCGTGGGCATTGGCATCGGGCACGCTGACGAACTCGGCAAAGCCACCATCGCGCTCGCTGCCCAGGTAGGTGGCATCAAACAGGCCGTCGCCCGAGGCGCCGTACAGGGTGGGGTTGACCATGACGCGCTCGCCCAGGCGGTCTGCATGCACGCCCGCGCCCACCGCGACGATGCGGCCTACGCTGTCAGCGCCCTGGATGCGTGGAAAACTGAAGGCACTGCCCTGCCAGCCCGACTGCTCGTTGGCGCCGTAGGCGCCCTCACGGGTCCAGACATCGGTGTTATTGACGCCACAGGCGCCGACCTGAATCAGCACCTCACCCGCTGCCGGCTCGGGCCGGGGCACATCGGTGCGGTACTGCAACTGGTCGTAGCCGCCGTAGCCCGTCAGCAGCACGGCGCGCATGGTGGATTGTGTAGGCATGGTTGATGGTGTAGGTGTGTCTTGCCTGAGCTCTGGCCCACAGCATCAGGCTCCATGCCCGGCCTGCGGCGATGGCACAGGTGCTGGGACCGGCCTGTGAAGGGCGGCGAAGGCCGTCATGTGAAAAGCCGCCACCTCAGCCGGGTAGCGGTAGGCTGCCCCGACCGGGCAGGCGCGCCGGGCCAAACAACCCTGCTGCATGCACGGCTCGCCGCCCGGCTGCTGCAGCCAGCCCAGGCAGTCGTCCACGCGGTAGCTGGCGCCGTCAAAGGCCGAAACAGGGCATGCCTGCAGGCACGGCTGCCCGTCACACTGCAGGCACAGGCTGCCCAGCCCGGACGAAGGCGGCGCTGCTGGGGCGACTAAGTTGGCTGGCGGCGACCCGGGCAAGGCCAGGGCAAAGCGGTAGGCGTGCCACAGCCCATAGACCGGGTCGATGCGCAGCATCAAGGGGCTGTTTTGCAGGGGCTCGGCGCGGCTGGCCCATTGCTGGAACGGCCAGTACGGCGGACCGGTGAAGGGATACAGCGCCAGCCCGCCCCAGCGCGCCGCCAGCGCATCGCCCACGGCGCGGCTCCAGCGGTCCAGCGGGTCGGGCAGGCCGTCCGAGAAGAAGGATGAGGCCGAAAAACTGGCCCAATGCGCGGCACCCACCACGCCCACCAGCCAGACCACGCCGGCGCTCTGCCCGCCCGGCAACAGCGGCAGGCGGTCCAGCGTCGGGTCTGGCTGCCAGCCGCCACGCAGGAACAGGCCGTGCTCGGCGAGTGCCTGTCCAATGGCATCGGCAGAAGGACTGGTAGCCAGCATCGGCTCAGGGGCCCAGCATCACCGGCGGCCCCGACGCAATGGCCGTGACGATGGCCTCGAAAAACATGTGACCGTCGATGTCATTGCTGACACTGTTGTCGCTTTGGGCAAAGCGCACGTCGACCTGTGCCGCACCGGCCTGCAAGGCGCGCAGATGTGCCTCACCAGCCGCCAGATCACGCGCCAAGGACAGGGCGGCGTCGAGGGCTGCAAAATCGCGGGGGCCATCCGGGGTGAACACCCGGTACACGCCACGCACCGGTTGCGTGACGGTCATGTGCACGCGTTGCGAGACACGACCAAACACCGAGCCGACCGCGTTGGCCACCTCGCCAAACGGCGGCAGCACCAACGCAATGCCCAGACCGCGCGCCACCTCGGGGTAATAGCTGGCAGCCGGGGCGCCGACGGCGACCAGCGGCAAGTCGGGGGCAAACTGCAGCTTGAACAGCGCGTGGGCGCCAGCCGCAGCCTGGCCTTGGCTCAAGGCGAGTTGCGTCAGCAAGGCCGCCACTCGACCGGCGTTGGTCTCGTTCATGTGACCGGCATCGTTCAGCCCGGCTTCGATCAGTTTTTGCGAAATGGTGGCTATGACCAGATCGACCACCTGGCGCGACGGGGCGACGGCGTCGCCCAGGGTCCAGGTGCCCAGGCCATACAGGTGCCGCATCTGGCGCGCCCAGATCCTGGCGCCAAAAACCGCCGCATCGTGGCTCCAATGGTCGGACAGGCCCAGCACATGGGCGGCATCGCTGGGTGTGAAGCCGCTGTAGATCGCCAGCCCCTTGCGCTCGAGCCGGGCCAGCGCACGCGACATCACCCGGTCATGGATGTTGCAGTGTTCCATGTCCAGCGGCCCCTGCGCCAGCTGCTCCCAGGCCCGCAATTCGTCATCCGGCAGCCGGTCGATCATTGCGTCATGGCCTTGCAGCCGCTGCACAAAACGGATCTGGCTGGCATGCGGCGACTCGTGTTGCTGGCGTTCCAACACGGCCAGCACTTTCGGGTGCTCATGGGCCAGCAGGCTCAGCGGCAGCACCCGGCGCGGGCCGATGGCCAGGCCCTGGCCGCCAAGGATGCGGATCTCGCTGTCGCCACCCAGGCCAATGGCATAAACCTTGACCGCTTCGATCATGGGGCGCCAATCACCAATCATGGCCCCGTCAAAACTCAGGGCAGGCTGGCCGCCGCGCACAATGGCGATGTCGGTGGTGGTGCCGCCCATGTCGGCCACGATGGCATCGCTCAAGCCGCTCAGCGCGCAGGCACCAAGCAGACTGGCGGCCGGCCCCGACAGCACGGTGCCGACCGGCCGCTGCAACGCCGAGGCCACATTGACCAGCGTGCCATCGCCTTTGACCATCATCAAGGGCGCCGCGACCTCATGCAGCGCCAGTGTGCGCTTGACCGATGCAATCAGCGCCTTGATGTGGGAAATCATGCGCGCGTTCAAGGCTGCGGTCAACGCGCGCCGGGGCGCACCCAGGCTAGAGGCCAGTTCATGGCCGCAGGTGACGGGTTTGTCGCAGAGCTCTTCGACCCAGGCACGCAGTTGTTGTTCATGGGCCGGGTTACGCACCGCAAAGCTGGCCGAGATGGCAAACGCGCTTACCCGCGGTGCATGGCGTAGGATGGCCGCGCGCGACGCCGCCTCGTCCAGCCCGGTCAGCGGCTGGCCACCCGCGTCATGGCCGCCGGGCAGGGCCACAATCGCCTCGGCACCCAGCAGCTCCACCAGACCACTGGACTTGATCTGGGCCGCCTCATAGCCGGCCAGCAAGACACAGATCGGCGAGCCCTTGCCCTCGACCACCGAGTTCGTCGTCAGCGTGGTCGACAGCGACACCAGCACCACCTGGGCCAACCGGTCCTTGGGCAGCCGGTCCAGCGAGGCGCTGATGCCGACCGCCAGGTCAAACCGGGTGGTCAGGCTCTTGGCTGCAGCCACCACCTGTTTGTCTTGGTCCAGCAGCACCGCATCGGTGTAGGTGCCGCCGGTATCGATGCCCAGGAAATACCGCATGCCTCAGCACTCGATCACATTGACCGCCAGGCCGCCACGGCTGGTTTCCTTGTACTTGGTCATCATGTCGCGCCCGGTGTCGCGCATGGTTTTGATCACCTGGTCCAGCGACACAAAATGGGTGCCGTCGCCGCGCAAGGCCATGCGCGCCGCATTGAGAGCCTTGACCGAGCCCATGGCATTGCGCTCGATACAGGGGATCTGGACGCGACCGCCGACCGGATCGCAGGTGAGACCGAGGTTGTGCTCCATGCCAATCTCGGCCGCGTTTTCCACCTGTTGCGGCGTGCCGCCCATGACCGCCGCCAAACCGCCCGCGGCCATCGAACAGGCGACGCCGACCTCCCCCTGGCAGCCCACCTCGGCGCCACTGATGGACGCGTTTTCTTTGTACAGCAGGCCGATAGCACCCGCCGTCAGCAGGAAATCGCGCACACCGGCGGCATTGGCACCCGGGCAAAAGCGGTCGTAGTAGTGCAGCACGGCCGGCACGATGCCAGCGGCACCATTGGTCGGTGCAGTGACGACCCGGCCGCCCGCGGCGTTTTCCTCATTGACCGCCATGGCGTACAGGTTGACGAAATCCAGAATGGTGAGCTGGTCTTTCAGTGCCTGCTCGGGCCGGGCGCTCAGCGAGCGGTGCAACTCAGCGGCGCGGCGCTTGACGCGCAGGCCACCGGGCAGGTGACCCTCGGTGCGGCAGCCGCGGGCCACGCAGGCCTTCATGGTCTCCCAGATCGCGTCCAGCCCGTTGTCAAGCTCCTGATCGGTGCGCCAGGCGTGCTCGTTGCGACGCATCACCTCGGCAATCGACAGGCCGGTGCGTACCGTGATGGCCAGCAGCTCGTCACCGCTGGAGAACGGGTAGGCGACCACGGTGGGGTCCACCACCAGCTTGGGCTGATCGGCCGAACGATCGGCCTCCTCCTGCGACACCACAAAGCCGCCACCCACCGAAAAGTAACGCCGCTCTTCGATGGGCGTGCCGTCGGCGGCAAAAGCCCCCAGACGCACCCCATTCGAATGGAACGGCAGGGTCTCGTTGCGCAAGAACAGGATGTCACTGCGCTCGTTGAAGCTGATCTGCTGCTCGCCATTGAGCATCAGAGCCGCGTCCTCGCGAATCTGCTTGATGCGTGGTTCAATGCTGTCAGCATCAATGGTGTCGGGCATCAGTCCGCCCAAGCCCAGCATGATGGCGGTGTCGGTGCCGTGACCCTTGCCGGTGGCACCCAAGGAGCCGTACAGCCGGGCCTCGACGCGGCTGACCTGGCTCAGTTGTCCATTCTTCGCCAGCCGCCGCACAAACATGGCAGCCGCCTTCATCGGGCCAACGGTATGCGACGACGACGGGCCAATGCCAATCTTGAACAGGTCAAAAACACTCAGGGCCATGGTCGACTTTCCTACTTGCTAGCGGTGGTGTCGATCCGGCGGTCGACTGACTGCATTGTGATGAGCTGCTTCGGTGTTGGTGTCCACGAAACGACATCCAGCAAGCAACAGGCGACCGAAGCTGCTGACGTGCGAAAACAAGAGGGCGTCGCTTGCGGATCATAGGCTTGGGGACGGTCTGACCATACTGTGAGTAATTTGGGACACGTCCCCGGCCCAAGATCCTTCTGGAGAGATGGTATGACTGAAACAGCAACAGAAACACAAGTCGCTCGTGGCCGGCGGGCCGGTGGCGGGCGCGAAGCCAAGCGCGCAGCGCGCTCCGCCCGCAGCAGCCAATCGGCGCCCTACATCACCCGGAAAATTCCGTATTACGAGGTGCTCGACGAAGAGGGCCTGCAGATCATCGAACGCAACGCCGACACCATCCTGGAAGAAACCGGCATTGACTTTCGCGACGACGCCGAGGCGCTGGAACTGTTCAAGGCCGCCGGCGCCGACGTGAAGGGCGAACGGGTGCGCTTCCCGCGCGGCCTGTGTCGCAGCCTGGTGCAGGCCACCGCGCCGCGCGAGTTCACGCAGCATGCGCGCAACCCGGCACACAACGTGGTCATCGGCGGCAAGAACACCGTGTTCGCGCCGGCCTACGGCTCGCCCTTTGTGCGCGATCTGGACCGCGGTCGCCGCTATGCCACGATCGAAGACTTCCAGAACTTCGTCAAGCTGACCTACATGGCCAATGCTTTGCACCATTCGGGCGGCACGATTTGCGAGCCGGTCGATTTGCCGGTGAACAAGCGTCACTTTGACATGGTGTACGCCCACATGAAGTTCACCGACAAGCCCTACATGGGCTCGGTCACCCACCCCGATCGGGCCCGCGACACGGTGGAGATGACACGGCTTTTGTTTGGCGACAACTACCTGGACCCGCTGACCGGTAAGCCCAAGACCTGCGTCATCAACCTGATCAACGCCAACTCGCCGATGACCTTCGACGAGACCATGCTGGGCGCGGCCAAGGTCTATGCGCGCGCCAACCAGGCCAGCATCATCACGCCCTTCATTCTGGCCGGCGCCATGTCGCCGGTGACAGTGGCGGGCACTGCGGCGCAGACCCTGGCCGAGTCTCTGGCCGGCATGGCTTTCGTCCAACTGGTCAACCCGGGCGCACCGGTGGTGATGGGCAGTTTTGCCTCGTCAATCTCCATGCAATCCGGCGCACCCACTTTTGGCACGCCAGAACCTGCCCTGGTGCTGTACGTGATGGCGGCCCTTGCGCGCCGGCTGGGGGTGCCCTTTCGCTCGGGCGGTGGGCTCTGCGGCTCCAAGATCTCCGACGCTCAGGCGGCGTCAGAGTCGGCCAACACCATGCTGCCCACCTGCCTGGGCGGCGTCAATTTTGTGCTGCACACGGCGGGCTGGCTCGAAGGCGGCCTGTCGATGGGCTATGAAAAATTCATCATGGACGTCGACCAGGCCGGCATGATGCACACCCTGCTGGCGGGGGTGGACTTGTCCGAGAATGGCCAGGCGATGGATGCCATCCGGGAAGTCGGTCCAGGCAAGCACTTTTTGGGTTGTGCCCACACCCAGGCCAATTTTGAGAGTGCCTTTTACCGCTCTCCAATCACCGACAACAACAGCTTTGAGCAGTGGGAGGCTGAGGGTTCACGCGATCTCACCGCACGCGCCAATGCCATGTGGAAGAAGCAACTGGCAGAGTACGAAATGCCAGCCATGGACCCAGCCACAGACGAAGCCATCTTGGATTACGTTAACCGGCGCAAGGCCTCGTTCCCCGACTCCAACGTCTAAAGGCTGCTGACCCGATTTGGGCTTTAGGCGCTGGCCACCGCCGCCTGGGCACGCCGGGCCAACAGGCCGTCGAGCCAGTCGCTGCGCATCACCGGCACGGCGTTGATCAACTTCTCGGTGTAGGGGTGGTAGGGGCCATCGAAAATGGTTTCGGTCTTGTCAAAGGCCACGAACTCCCCCTTGAGCATCACCGCGGTACGGTGGGCGATACGATGCACCACATCCAGGTCATGGGTGATCAGCACGTAGGACAGGCCCAGCTCGGCCTGCAGGCGTCGCAACAGCTTCAGGATTTCTTCAGCGACCAACGGGTCGAGTGCCGAGGTGGGCTCATCGAGAATGATCAGGTCGGGGTTGGCCGCCAAGGCCCGGGCAATGCACACCCGCTGTTTTTGCCCGCCGGACAGCTGCCCCGGCCGGCGCTGCAGGAAGTCGACCGGCAACTCCACCAGACCCATCAGTTCCTTGGCGCGTTTCAAGACCAGCTCACGACCCAGACCAAAGTAAAACTGGACCGGTCGCCCCACAATGTCCAGCAGGCTGTGGCGGGGATTGATCGCCACATCAGGAATCTGGTAGACCAGCTGGATGCGACGTTTGAGCTCCTTGTCACGTGCCTTCAGCGACGGCGGCATTGCCTTGCCCTGGAACACGATCTCGCCACTGCGGGGGGGCAACAGCCCCGTGACAATTCGCGCCAGTGTTGACTTGCCGGACCCGGATTCACCCACAACGGCGACGGTTTCTCCGCGCCGAACGTCGAGTGACACCCCTTTGACCACATGGAAGTCACCGTAATAGGCGTGGCAGTCCTTGATCGAGAGCACGGTCTCGGGTTTCACTGTGGCCTGCGTGGCCCGCTCGCTGGCGGCTGCCCCGCGGACAGCGACCAACCGGGCGGTGTAATCCTGCCGGGCATGGTGCAGGATCTGGTCGGTGAGCCCCTCTTCCACTTCCTTGCCGTGGCGCAGCACCTTGATACGGTCGGCCACCTGGGCCACCACCGCCAGGTCATGGGTGATGTACAGCGCCGCCGTACGGTATTCCCGGATCAGTGACTTGAGCAGGATCAGGACCTCGATTTGCGTGGTCACATCCAGCGCCGTGGTGGGCTCGTCGAGCACCAGCACATCCGGGCGACAGGACATGGCCATGGCGGCCATGGCGCGCTGCAGCTGCCCGCCCGACACCTGGTGCGGGTAGCGCGAACCAAAATTTTCAGGGTCGGGTAAGTCCAGCGATCGGAACAGCTGGCGGGCCCAGGCCTCGGCCTCCGGCCGGGTCATGATTTGATGAATCAGCGGGGCTTCGCAGACCTGGTCCATCAAGGTGTGCGCCGGGTTAAAAGCAGCTGCCGCCGATTGCGCAATGTAGGCAATGCGCTTGCCGCGCACATCCCGCCGCCCCTCTGCGTCCAGCGCCCGAACATTGACACCGCCGAGAATCACCTCACCACCGGCGATGTGCACGCCGGCCCGCGCGTAACACATGGCCGCCAACCCAATGGTGGACTTGCCGGCACCGCTTTCACCGATCAGGCCCAGCACCTCGCCCTGTTTGAGCCGGAGGTCCACCTTGTCAATGATGACCACGCCGGCCACGCTACCCAGCTGCAAGCCCTTGATTTCCAGAATGATGTTGTCGCTCATGCCATCACCATTTTTCAAAGCTCGGCCTGTGCGCCGGACGGGCGGGCGTCAATCGACAGCATCCAGTCCACCACCAGGTTGACCGACACGGTCAGCAAGGCAATGGTCGCGGCCGGGTAGATCGGCGCCATCATGCCGAAGTTGATGGCTGCGGCGTTTTCTCTCACCATGCCGCCCAGGTCAGCGTAGGGTGGCTGGATGCCCAGCCCCAGAAACGACAGGCCGGCAATAAACAGGAAGTTGAAACAGAAGCGCAGGCCAAATTCAGACACCAGCGGCGCACGGGCGTTAGGCAATATTTCTCGGCTGATCACCCACCAGAGGCCCTCGCCGCGCAGGCGGGCGGCCTCCACGTACTCCATGACCGACAGGTTCATACCCAAGGCCCGCGCCAGCCGGAACACCCGGGTTGAGTCGATCACGGCAATGGTGAGGATCAGCACTGGAATGCTGGAGCCAAAAACCCCCAGAATGATCAGGGCGAAGATCAGACTGGGGATAGACAGCATCACATCGACCAGGCGGGTAAAGAATATGTCAACCCAACCGCCCAACACAGCGCTGATGAAACCCAGCACAATCCCGATCAAAAAAGACAGAGAGGTGATGGCCAGTGCCACAGCGATGGTCATGCGCGAGCCATACATGACCCGGGTGAGCATGTCACGACCGATTTGGTCACCGCCCAACCAAGAGGTGGCCGAAGGCTCGTCCCAGGTGCCCCCGATGTTGGCAGACTCCTCATAGGGCGCCAGCCAGGGCGTGAAGATCACCACGACCATGAAGAACGCCATCACCACCAGGCCAAACCAGGCAGAGGGCGTGGGCTTTTGTCCAAACATTTTCAATCGTTGCTCCTCTTTACTGCGGCGTCTTATGACTTGTTGCGCAGCCGTGGGTTGACCAGGATCACCAGAATGTCGGCCAGGGTGTTGAGCACCACAAACACCGTGGCAAAGACCAGGCCACAGGCCTGGATCACCGGTACATCGCGCTTGGACACGGCGTCTACCATCAACTGGCCAAGTCCGGGGTAGACAAACACGGCCTCTATCACCACCACGCCCACCACCAGGTAAGCCAAGTTCAGTGCCACCACCGTGATGATCGGCGCTGCCGCATTGGGCAAGGCGTGCCGAATGATCACGCGCCGACGCTTGGCGCCTTTCAAGAACGCCATTTCAATGTAGGGCGTGGACATGACCGACAGCACCGAGCTTCGGGTCATGCGCAGCATATGGGCTGCCACCAGCAGGGTCAGGGTAATGGCCGGCAAGGTCGACTGGTACAGCCGCTCAGACAGCGGCATGCCCTTGAACACCGTAGACAGCGAGGGGAACCAGTCAACATTGACCGCCATGGCGCTGATCAACAGGTAGGCGATGAAGAACTCGGGCAGGGAGATGGCCACCAGGGTAAAGACGTTCGACACCTTGTCGGACAGCTTGCCTTCGTTGATCGCAGAAAAAATACCGAGCCCGACAGCGAGCGGGATGGCGATCAAGGCCGCATAGCCCGCCAGAAACAGGGTGTTGGCCAGGCGCGGCATGATTTCATCGACGATGACGCGCTTGTTGGTCAAAGCAACACCAAGGTCGCCCTGCAGGGCACCCAGCAACCAATTCCAGTACCGCAAATGGGGCGGCACATCAAAACCGAGCTCTTTGCGAAACACAATCAGGGCTTCAGGCGTTGCGCCCTGCCCCAGGACAGCGGACGCGACATCACCGGGAAGGATCTGCGTGCAGATGAAGATCAGCACGGAGACCGCCAGCATGGTCAATACACCTAGCAGCAGCCGGTTTACTATCAATCGCGTCATCGGCAGAAATTCCCAAGAAAAAGCGCGCCTTTTTTAC
>CAJAXU010000515.1 GCA_903948045.1 uncultured beta proteobacterium
GCAGCAAATGCCCAGGCCACATGGGTGCCCAAGCCGAGCTGTCGAGCCCGCCGGTAGGTGCGTGCCCACCACAGCAGAATAGAGAGGGTCAGCATGAAGCCGACGATCAGCCACCAGCCGCCTTGGTTGAGGGGCGGAATGCTCAGCCCATAGGCAGGGGCCGGTGGCTCTAGCGCCAGCCAAAACAATTGGCGCACCAACTGTATTGGGTTCCAGTCCACCGAGGCCAGCATATTGAACCCGATGATGTTGAAGGCGGCGATGCCGAAGATCAGCGATGCCACACCCAGCGTACCCAGATAGACCGGCCCAATTTGGGCATTGCCTATCCGGCCGAGCAGGTGGAACAGAAATGGGGTGCCGAGCCGCTTTTCGTCGCCACGCGGCAAGTCCACACCGTGGTGCAAAGGGCCGACGGGCTGCACCGAGGTAAACAGGTTTTGATATTGCGCCATGTCAGTTACTCCGTCTTATCAGGTCCGCCAGATCGGCATATTCAGCCACCAACCCCACCATTCGGGCCAGGCACCGGTCCAGAAGGGACCGCTGACCACGATGCAGACGATGCCAAACCAGACCCCGGCCAACGCCAGGAACAGGCCGAGACGGTGAATGCCCAGGGTGCCGACCGAGTAGCCGATCAGGTCACGGAAAAACGTGTCTTCATGCTCTGGCGACTTGACCACCTCGCCTTTGCCAGGGTTAGTGGCTGAGAGCACCAGGCCGCCGTGCATTGAGAGCGCCAGCACCGTTGCGAAGAACAGGCTTGCTGCGATCATGTGCCAGGGGTTGTAGTGGAAGTGAAGGTATTGGTAAGCCGTATTACTGACCCAGTCAAGGTGGCTGTAGATGCCGTAAGGGAACGCATGGCCCCACGCACCCATGAGCACCGGTCGGATTACTTGCAGGCTGACGTAGGCGAGAATCGCCATGCCAAAAGCGACCGGGACGTGCAGTCCCATCCCCAGCTTGCGGCAGATCTCAACCTCACGAAGCGCCCACGAAACAAATGAGCCGATCGCGCAGACCGTGATCAATTGCCATAAGCCGCCCTCCATCATCGGCGCGAAGCGCAGCCCGTAAGCGATATCGGGCGGGGCTATATTGATTTGCCAGATGTTCCAGGTCGGGCCCATCGCCGCGCCCCAAAGAATCATCATGGTTCCAGAAAGTGCGAAAAACATCGTCGTGATTCCAAAGAATCCGACATAGAACGGGCCGACCCAAAAATCAAACAGGTCGCCGCCGAACAGAGTTCCACCGCGCACACGGTATTTACGTTCAAAACTCAGCATGGCCATACTTACATCCTCCGACCAACATTCGGTCTAACAGGTCCCAGCGCGGCGAGGGTCACTTGTTAAAAAAAGAGACAGACGCATCGTTGATCTTGAGCGAAGTGCGTCTGTCGGAATAACAGCCAAAAGGCCGTTACTTTTGCGGCAAAGCCGCGTTCTGTGCAGCCTTTGCGGCCTTGGCCGTGTCTGGATGCCAACTGTTGATGTTGTAACGATCGCCACTGATTTGAATCAGGTGAATCGATGTCGATATGAATGCAATCATCAACCCGGTCAAAACGATTGCCTTGCGAGGGTCGATCGCACGCCAAATGCGCCACATAGGAGTTTCCTTTTACTTAGTTCAAGTGAGAAATTACGGTATAGACGGCAGATTTCACGCCGACCAATAGGGTCGTCGCGCCCTCCGCTCCGGGTAGCCAGGTGCGCCAATTCAGTGCCAGCAACTGTCCACACACAGCGAGCGCCATGAAGACAAAAAAGATCAGTACGAACATCGTCCGGCAGCCATTGAGGTGGCTGTCAGAGATAAACGACGGTTCACTTTTGATCGTATGGGCCATAAATACCTCCAGGTCGGTTCTTGTTAGAACCAGGGACGCCATATCCACACCAGGCTGTGGGCGAAGAAAGCGCCCACGGCCCACAACAGGTAGCCCTGTATGTAGTATTTGTGGAACTCTTGGGCTTCTTCGTCTGACAGCCCTGAAGGGTTAGCTGCATCAGTCATAGTTTGTGCCTCTCTCAAAATGCCTTGCGGCGACTTCCTGCACCTGGGTAGGTACAGGACGGACTGCAGCAGCAGGGACGCCGCTGCAGGAAAACCCCCGGACAAGCCGGAGGATTGACCGGGCTAACGAAGGCTGCAGAGCCGCTCACGCGGGTACTCCAGCATTTGTCTTCCCGAACAATTCGGTAAACCTTGCCGCTTCAACATGGGAGCGGCCGGACTCACGCGCATCGCGCTCAGCCTGATCACGCATGCGCTTCGCCGCCGAGATGCGCACCAGCACGGGCTGCTGCTCCAGCAGGGCCTCCATGTGTCGGTGTGCCTCAGGCTCCCAAGGAATGGTGGATTCCGTCGCTGCCCGCCCCGGGCTTGCTTCGATCTTGTCCATCTCGGTGCCCAGGGGCAGGATGTGAAACAGCGCATCAAACAAGGCGTTACAAAATTCTTGGATGATGTAAGTGGCACCGGCGTAGCCCATGAAGGGTGTGCCGGTATGGCGCCGGATGATGGGCAGCGGAAAGCTCGCCGGGATAAAGCTGGTCTTCATCATCCCGCCGCCGCCACACTCGGCCAAATAAATGCGTTCGTTGTAGCTGCCGTAAAGCACCAGCGGCGTTTTCTCGGTGACCAGCCTGCGCACTTCGGCGTTGTCCGTCTTGGCGCCGGCCAGCCTGGCGATGGCAAAGCTGCATGGCAGGCCCATCTCGTCTTCCAGGAAATGCCGAATGCCGCGGGTGTAGGTTTCGTTGGCCACCACACCGAAATTGGCCGTGCCGAAAAAGTCCTGCGTGACGGAGCGCCACAAATCCCAGATCGGCTTGATCGTGCTGTGTTTCTCGCGTTCGATGAACGGCTCCGGGTCCAGGCCCAGCAACTCTCCGAGTGAGCGCAGGAATTTGGTGGTGCTGTGCAGGCCGATTGGTGCTTGCAGGTAAGGGCGCTCCAGTGCTTCGCACAGCATGCGGCCAAACTCGCGGTACATGCAAATGTTCACATCGGCCTCGACCAACCGCGAGACGTCAGCCAAGTGGCTGCCCAGGGGGAAAACCATGTTCACCTCGGCGCCAATGCCCTGGACCAGCCGGCGGATTTCGGCCAAGTCGCTGGGGCAGTTGAAGGTGCCGTAGCTTGGGCCGATGATGTTCACCCGTGGCCGCTCGCCTTCCTTGCGTTCACGTTTCGGGACGTGGCGCAGACCGTATTGCTGCCACAGCCAGAACATCGCGCGATTGGCGCACTGCCACTGGTCTTCATCAATGGTGCGCGGCAAAAATCGCTGAAGGTTGGTGCCTTCGGGCGTCACGCCGCCGCCGATCATTTCAGCGATGGAGCCGGTCACCACCACGGATGGCAAATCCGGGTCGAGCGCCGCGTGTGCCCGGCGCATGGCGCCTTCGGTGCCTTCGCGCCCGAGTTGCTCTTCGGCCAAGCCGGTCACCACGATGGGCAGCTCGTGTGGCGGCAGCGCGTCGGTGTAGTGCAGCACAGACGTGACCGGCAGGTTTTCACAGCCCACCGGGCCATCGATAACCACCTGCAGGCCCTTGATGGCGGCGAACACGTACACCGCTCCCCAGTAGCCGCCAGCGCGATCGTGGTCAAGGACTAGCATCAGATCATCGCCTCTGCTTTGCGCTTCTTCGCCTGCTTTTCCAGCAGGCGACGCGTTTCGGCTTTGAATTCGGGCCGGTCTTGGGGGATGCCTTGCGCGCTCTCCCAGACGCCGGCTGAAGGTCCGCTGCCTGTTTCGCCAAAGAAGGCTTTCATCTCGGAAAAGCGGAACTTGTTGGCGATCGCGCCATTGATGACCTGCGCCAGTGATCCTGCACCCGCCGGGCCCATCAGCGGGCGGGCTGAAATCAGGTTGGTGAAGTACAGGCTGGGGATACTGAGTTCTTTGGCAGCTTGAACCACGGGTGTGGTTCCTATAGCCAGGTCGGGTTGCCACTCGTGCATGGCAGCCAGGTCTTGCTCCAGTGAGGCACGGTATTGCACGTGGACGCCGTGGGATTGCAGCCATTCGCAGTCTGACTGGCTCCAGGGCGTGCGTGGGCAAGCGGTGCCCACGTAGCGTAAGTCGGCACCGCTCTCGACCAGCAGGCGCGCCACCAGCAGTTCAGAGCCCTCATAGCCGCTGAGCGTGATGCGCCCTTTGATCGGCATTTTGGCAAGGCCGGCTTTGATGGCCGGCAGCATGATGTTTTTCACCATGTCGATCTTGGCTTGCGGCACATTGGCGACCGTGCCAATGGCTTGCA
>CAJAXU010000516.1 GCA_903948045.1 uncultured beta proteobacterium
CCTGCATGTGCCGGTGCAAGCCGGTAGCGTGCTGGGCGTGCAGACTGCCGTGTTGGCAGCCCACCCCTACCAAAGCGTGCCGCCGGGCATCGAAACCCTGCTCAACCGCTGAGCCGGCGCTCAGTCGGCGCGAATGTTTTTCTCGGCAGCGAGTTTTTTCCAGCGCGCCACGTCGCCATTGACGCGGCTTGCAAACGCCTCGGGTGTGGCCGGTGCCGGGTCGCAGGCGAGTGTTGCCAGCCGGGCCTTGATGTCGGGTTGCTCCAGCGCCTGGTTCACCAGCGTGTTGATGCGCTCCACCACCGCCCGCGGCGTCCCCGCCGGCGCCAGCACGCCAAACCAGGCCAGGGTCTCAAAACCGGGCAGCGACTCGGCCAAAGCAGGCACATCGGGCAGGCTGTGGTGGCGCTGGGCCGTGCTGACTGCCAGCGCCTGCACCCGGCCGGCTTTGATCTGCGCCGACCAGGGCGGCAGGTTGCCGATCATCACCTGCACCTCATCACCCAGCAGGCCGGCCACGGCGGGTGCCGAGCCCTTGTAGGGCACATGGACGAGGTCGGTGCCGGTCAGGCTCTTGAACAGCTCAGCCGACAGATGGGCCGAACTGCCCACACCGCCCGAGGCGTAGTTGAACTTACCGGGGTTGGCCTTGGCCAGGGCCACAAACTCGGCCACGTTACGGGCCTTGACGCTGGGGCTGACCACCATCACATTCGGCGTGGTGCAGATCATGGCCACTGGCACGAAGTCTTTCACCACGTCGTAGGGCAGCTTGCTGTAAATGCCGGCATTGACGCCATGCGAGCCGGCATTGCCAACAATCATGGTGTAGCCGTCTGGCGCAGAGCGGGCTGCGGCTTCGGTGCCCAGCACGCCGCCGGCACCGGGCTTGTTGTCGATGACCACTGGCTGGCCGAGTTCGCGCGACAAGCGCTCGGCAATGACGCGTCCGGTGATGTCCGAGCCGTCGCCCGGCGTGCTGGGGACCACCCAGCGGATGGGCTTGCTCGGGTAGGTCTGGGCCAAGGCGCTGCCGCCCACCAGGGTAGTCACCAGGGTGGCGCTCAAAAGGGCCTTGCGTGCAGCCCGTGCAATGTGTGTCATGGTCGTCTCCAAGTGATCCTCTAAGTCTATGCTGGCGGCATCGGTCAATCGACCTTGGCGCCGCTGAGCTCTACCGCTCGCTTCCATTTTTGCAGGTCCTGCCGGAGGTAATCGGGAAATGCCTGGTGCCCGAGCCCGACGATTTCGGTGCCGTCGGCCTGGACCTTGTCCCGGAAGGCGGGGTCGGCCAGGGCCTTTTGTATTTCCTGATCGATGCGACGTGCCAGCTCGACCGGAAATTTGGCGGGCGCCATGACCCCGAACCACGATACCACTTCGAAGCCCTGCACTGTGTCGCCCACCGGGGGCACCTCGGGGAGGGCTGCATTGCGCTTGGGCCCGGTCACCCCCAACGCGCGGATCTTGCCGCCCTTGACCAGTGGCACCGCCGTAGACAGCGTGGGAAAGCCAAACAGGGCGGAACCACCCATGACCGAGGTAATGATCTCGGGAGCACCCCGGTACGGTACATGCAAAGCGTCCACCCCGGCCATGGCTTTGAACAGTTCGGCACACAGGTGGGCGCCGCTGCCATTGCCGCCCGAGGCGTAGTTGTACTTGCCCGGTTCAGCTTTGAGTGTGCGCACCAGATCGGACACCGTCTTGAGGGGCGAGTCAGCCTGAACGATCAGGGCATGGGGCATGGCATAGGTCAGATTGACCGGCGTGAAGTCATTGACAGGGTCAAAGGGTACCTTGCGGTACAGGTGGGGGTTGATGGACAGGCTGCTGGTACCCAGCCCCAAGGTGTAGCCGTCACCGGCGGATTTGGCAATGGCGTCCAGACCGATGTTGCCGCCGGCACCCGGCTTGTTGTCAATCACCACAGTCTGGCCGAGTGCGATGGTCAGCCGCTCGCTCAGGCCGCGCGCAATCACATCGGGCGCACTGCCTGGAATAAAGGGCACGATCAGCTTGATGGGCCGCGCCGGCCAGGCCTGCGCCCAAGTGGTCGGCAAAGTGCCAAGACCAGCCAGTGTGGCGCCGAGGCCAATGAATTTGCGTCTGAACATGTGCGTCTCCTTGTCTGTTAACAAACTAACATCAATTGAATGCGGCCTCTGTGCCCGGGGCCGGGGTAAAGCCCAGGTCACCGCGGGCCAGCGCCGCGTCGCGCCCACCGTGGGCCGCCAGCAGATCTTGCTGCCTTTGCTTGGCGCGCTGGTCTACCTCTTCGGGGTTGAGCACCCGCCTCAAGGCCGCTTCGCAAGCCAGCAGGGTCTCACGGTGGGCCGGGTTGGTGGCCAGGTCCTGCAATTCCTCGGGATCGGCCGCCAGATCAAACAGCTGGGCGGGGTGGTCCACATAGTGACAGTATTTGAAGCTGCCGTGCCTCAGCAGGGTGGCGCCACCCGTGCAGCCGATGGCGTGGTACTCCGACAGCACCGGGCGGTGGGCGGTGGCCCCCTGCGCCAGGTCGGTCAGCGATTGCCCGCTGGCCGGCGCTAGCGCCGGCGCTGCGGCTGCTTGCAAAATGGTGACGGCACAATCCACGTGACTAACCGGCTCTGCCACCACCCGCCCCGCCGGGATGCCAGGCCCTGCCAGAATCATCGGCACACCGGCGGATTCTTCATACAGTGTTGATTTACCCCACAGGCCGCGCGCACCCAGGTTGTCGCCGTGGTCGCTGGTGTAGATCACCAGCGTGTCATCACGCAGGCCCGCTTGATCCAGCGCCGCCAGCACCTGGCCCATCTGCTCGTCCATGAAGGAGACCAAGCCGCAGTAACCGGCGATGGCCCGCCGCACATCCTGCTCGCTGTGGAAGTGGCTGCCGTAATCGACCACCCGTGCGTACTCGTCGGTGTAAGGGTGGTGCGGCCGTACTGCGGGGTCATAAAGTTTGGGCATCGGCAGGTCCAGGGCCGCATAGTGCTCATACCAGGGCGTGGGCGCCGTCAACGGAAAGTGCGGCGCGACCATGGAGACAAAAAGCACCCAGGGCTTGTCGTCGGGCTGCTCAGCCCGCTCCTGCAGCCAGGCGCAGGCGGCATCGCCAATCTTGCGGTCATAGCGGGTGTAGGTGGATTCGCCCGGGCCAGCCAGCTTGGCCATCTTGTCGCCGCCACGCCGCACCGGAATGTCGCTGCGCACCAAGCCCTTGATGTCGCCGATACCATCGATCACGTGCATGGGCAGGATTTCTTCGGACCAGCCATGGTCATCGCCGGGCTGGCCCCGGAAATGCAGTTTGCCAATGGACGTGGCCCGGTGGCCGGCCTCGCGCAGCGCGTGGTGCCAACTCGGAATGCTGCCATCGTAGGCGTCGGCGTTGTCCCAGAACCCGACCTCATGCACATAGCGGCCG
>CAJAXU010000517.1 GCA_903948045.1 uncultured beta proteobacterium
AGCGTTTCCAGGATAAGTTTGAGAAGGAGCACGGCGTCAAGATCGGCTTCATGAGCTTCTTCGTGAAAGCGGCTGTCCACGCGCTCAAGAAATACCCGGTGCTCAATGCCTCGGTCGATGGCAATGACATCGTCTACCACGGCTACTTTGACATCGGTATCGCGGTGGGCTCGCCGCGTGGTCTGGTGGTGCCTATTCTGCGCAATGCCGACCAAATGAGCTTTGCGGACATCGAGAAAAAAATCGCTGAGTACGGCGCCAAGGCGCGTGACGGCAAGCTTGGCATCGAAGAAATGACCGGTGGCACCTTCTCGATCTCCAATGGCGGGGTGTTCGGCTCGATGCTGTCCACACCCATCATCAACCCGCCACAGTCGGCCATCCTCGGCGTCCACGCCACCAAGGACCGCGCCGTGGTTGAGAACGGACAGGTGGTGGTACGACCGATCAACTACCTGGCCATGAGTTACGACCATCGCATCATTGACGGCCGCGAAGCGGTGCTGGGCCTGGTTGCCATGAAAGAGGCTCTGGAAGACCCGGCACGCTTGTTGTTTGATATCTGAAAGCGGTATCAGTATGAGCAAATCATTTGACGTGGTGGTGATCGGGGCCGGCCCTGGGGGCTATATTGCTGCCATTCGCGCGGCCCAACTTGGGTTCAGCGTGGCGTGCATCGATGAATGGACCAACAGCAAAGGCGGGCCCGCGCTTGGCGGCACTTGCACCAATGTGGGCTGTATTCCATCGAAGGCGCTGCTGCAGTCCTCCGAACATTTCGAACAGGCGACCCACCATTTTGGCGAGCACGGTATTGGCGTGACCGGTTTGAGTCTTGATGTCGGCAAGATGATCGGTCGCAAGAACACGGTGGTCAAGCAGAACAACGATGGCATTCTATTTTTGTTCAAGAAAAACAAAGTCAGCTTCTTCCATGGCCGTGCTGCCTTTGCGGCGGCTGTTGCGGGAGGCTATGAAATTACGGTCACCGGCGCAGCGCCGGAGACGCTTTTGGCCAAGCAGGTCATCTTGGCCACTGGCTCTCGGGCCCGTGAGTTGCCAGGTACACCGTTTGACGAACAACAGGTGCTTTCCAATGAGGGCGCATTGGCCCTAGATGCGGTGCCCAAGCGCTTGGGCCTGATCGGCTCAGGTGTCATCGGCCTGGAGATGGGGTCGGTCTGGCGGCGCCTGGGCGCGACGGTCACCGTGCTCGAAGGTCTGCCCACTTTCCTGGGGGCCGTGGATGAGCAAATCGCCAAGGAAGCCAAGAAGGCATTTGACAAGCAGGGGCTGAAGATTGAGCTCGGTGTCAAGGTCGGAGCGATCAGCCAAACGGCCGACTCGGTCAGCATTGCCTATACCAACGCCAAGGGCGAAGCCCAGCAGCTCGATGTTGACAAATTGATTGTGTCCATTGGCCGAGTGGCGAATACCGTGGGCTTGAACGCCCAAGCCGTTGGCTTAAAGCTTGACGAGCGTGGCGCAATTGTGGTCGATGACGAGTGCCGAACCAACTTGCCGGGGGTCTGGGCCGTCGGGGACGTGGTGCGAGGCCCCATGTTGGCTCACAAGGCGGAGGAAGAGGGCGTTGCGGTGGCAGAGCGAATGGCCGGCCAGCATGGCCATGTCAACTTCAACACGATTCCTTGGGTGATCTACACCAGCCCCGAGATCGCGTGGGTAGGGCAGACCGAGCAGCAGCTCAAGGCGACAGGTCGAGCTTACAAGGCCGGCACGTTCCCTTTTCTGGCAAATGGCCGGGCTCGCGCGCTGGGCGATACGACCGGCATGGTCAAGATGCTGGCGGACGCTGCCACTGATGAAATTTTGGGGGTCCATATTGTCGGTCCCATGGCGAGCGAATTGATTGCAGAGTGCGTCGTGGCCATGGAGTTCCGGGCAAGCAGCGAAGATCTGGCGCGCATTTGCCACGCGCATCCCTCGCTCAGCGAAGCCACCAAGGAGGCGGCGCTGGCAGTAGACAAGCGCACGCTCAATTTCTAGGGCAGGCGCGCCAATTGATGCCGGTGTCCAGCGCCTACCAGCGCGAGTTGCAGCAGCGCGGGTACGCCAGTGATCCAGCGCAGCTGCGTGCTGTTGCGGCGTTGGAGCGCTGTGCCTCAGAATGGCGGGATTACAAGGAAAAGCGCTCCAACGCCTTTAAAAAGCTGTTGAATCGCCCTGAGATTCCGCGTGGCGTTTACCTGTACGGTGGCGTTGGTCGAGGCAAAAGCTTTTTGATGGACTGCTTTTTTGGCGCCGTACCCATCAAGCGCAAGACGCGGCTGCATTTTCATGAGTTCATGCGGGAGGTACATCGGGAGTTGGCGGCTCTGCAAGGGACGGTCAATCCGCTCGATGCTTTGGGCAAACGCATGGCAGAGAAGTATCGGCTGATCTGTTTTGATGAGTTCCACATCGCCGACATCACCGATGCGATGATTCTGCACCGCTTACTCAAGGCCCTGTTCGACAACGGCGTGGGCTTTGTTACCACGTCAAATTTCAGGCCTGACGCGCTTTATCCAAATGGCTTGCACCGCAGCCGGATCTTGCCGGCCATCGACCTGCTGAACGCCAAGCTCGAGGTAGTCAATGTCGACAACGGTGTCGATTACCGGCGCCGCACCCTTGAGCAGCTGACGCTCTATCACTCGCCACTGGGCACGTCGGCTGAGCTGGCGATGGACGAGGCCTTTGACCGGTTGGCGGAGTCACAGGACGAGGACCCGGTGTTGCACATCGAGGCGCGGCAAATCCGCGCCCGGCGCAAGGCGGGTGGCCTGGTATGGTTTGATTTCAAGACGCTGTGTGGCGGTCCACGATCGCAAAATGATTATCTTGAAATCGCCTCTCAGTTCCATACGGTCTTCCTGAGTGATGTGCCCCAGATGCAGGTACGGATGGCGTCAGAGGCGCGGCGCTTTACCTGGCTGATCGATGTGCTTTATGACCGTCGGGTCAAGCTCATCATGTCGGCCGAAGTCGCGCCTGAGGCGCTTTATACCGAGGGCCCACTGGCGCATGAGTTTCCGCGCACGGCTTCCCGTCTCAACGAGATGCAATCCGCCGAATTCCTGGCGCTGGAGCGACGAATGGTCGACACCCGGCTGACATGACTCGCATTATTTTTTTAGCCATGGCATTGCTGGCCCAGGTGGCACTGGGTCAGCCGGTGGTGGAACCCGGTCAGCTGCCCATGGATGTGGAGGGCGAACGCCGCCGCATTCAGGCAGAGCGCTTGCAGGAGGGCGAGCGTCACACGAGGCAAGAAGTTACATGCTATGGCCGCTTCGCGGTCACCGACTGTTTGTTAGCCAATCGTGCCCTGCGCCGGGAGGTTCTGGACCGGCTGCATAAGCAAGAGTCGACGATCCAGGCCCAAGAGCGTAAGGAAAAGGCTTTCGAACAGTTGCAGCGCGTGCGCGACAAGGCGGGGGCCAAGGATGGGGTGCCCGCTGCCGCCCCGTGAACGGCGCCTGCCGGCTTGGCTTATGACGCTGTCGCATCAGGTACAAGCGGCTTTTGCGGAGGCGGGGGCCTTGTCTCGGATGGTGGAGGAATTCCGCCCGCGGCAAGGTCAATCTGACATGGCAGCAGCGATTGCAAGTACGCTGGAGGCGGGTGGTGTCCTGGTGGTTGAGGCCGGGACCGGCATCGGCAAGACATTTTCGTACTTGGTGCCGGTGTTGCTCAGCGGCCAGCGGACGCTGCTGTCGACAGCAACCAAAACCCTGCAAGATCAGTTGTTCAGCCGTGATTTGCCTCGGCTGGTCAGGGCGCTGGCCTTGCCGATCCGTACCGCCTTATTGAAGGGGCGCGCCAGCTACCTGTGCCTGCATCGGCTGGAACTGGCGCGCGAGTGGGTGGATTTGACTGACCAGCCAAGCATGTCTGACCTCGCGCGCATTGAGTTTTGGGCCCAGGCCACCAAAACCGGTGACCTGGCCGAAATACCCGGCCTTGACGAGTGTTCACCCCTGATGCCCGTGGTGACCTCCACACGAGAAAATTGCCTGGGGTCGTTGTGTCCGAACTGGCGGGATTGCCACGTCAACCAAGCTCGGCGCGAGGCATTGGCTGCCGATGTCGTGGTGGTGAACCACCATCTGTTTTTCGCTGATCTGGCGGTGCGGGAATCCGGTATGGCAGAGTTGCTTCCAACCGTGCAGGTCGTGGTTTTCGATGAAGCGCACCAACTGAATGAAACCGGTGTGCAGTTTTTGGGCCAACAGCTGGGGACGGCGCAATTGCTGGATTTCGCCCGAGACCTCCTGAGTTCAGGCCTGCTGCACGCGCGCGGATGGTGCGACTGGCAGCAACTTGCCGCTGATCTGGAGCATGCCACCCGCGATTGGCGGATGCTGGTAGGCCGGCAGCCGGCAACAGCAAAATTGCGCTGGTTGAACGAGGCGCCCGAAACCCTGCATGAGCCGAGTTGGCAAGAGTCGATGGCGGCGGTTGCCAATGCCTGCAGTCAGGCGTCGCTGGCGCTGGCTCAGGTCAGTGAAGCTGGGCCGGAACTGTCCCGCCTGGCAACGCGCGCACTGTCCTTGACCGAGCGGTTGACGGGTTTTATGCGGCCCTGCGAACCTGGTGCGGTGCGCTGGCTCGAGGTCGGGCCCCAACTCAAGCTGATCGAAACACCCCTCGACATTGCGGACACGGTCAAGGCCCGATTGCTAGGGGTCAGCACTGACCCTGCCGACCGTCGTTCCTGGATTTTTACTTCTGCTACTTTGGGTGATGACCCAGGCTTGACCTGGTTTACCGAGCCATGCGGACTTGCCAGCGCCACGGTTCTAAAAATCCAAAGTCCGTTTGACTATGCCGCGCAGGCGGGCCTTTATATCCCGGCACACTTGCCCAAACCGAGCGCATCCGATCACAGCGATCAGGTGGCCCACTTTGTTGCGCAGCATGCGCTGCTGCTGGGCGGACGAACGCTGGTGCTGACCACGAGTCTGCGTGCCTTGCAGGTTATCAGTGCGCTACTGCAGCAGAAGTTTGCGACCTCGCAAGCACTGCAGATTCTGGTGCAGGGGCAGGGGCCGAAACGAGAGTTGATACAGCGCTTTCGAGAGGGCAATGAGGCGGGAGGGCCGGGTTGCGTGTTGCTTGCATCCGCCTCCTTTTGGGAAGGGGTGGACATCCCTGGGCCTGCGTTACAAATGGTGGTCATCGACAAGCTGCCTTTTCCATCGCCCGGTGATCCCTTGGTGGAGGCCCGCGGGCAGCGGCTTGAGGCCGCAGGGCGTAAGGTATTCAAAGACTATTATTTGCCAGAGGCTGCGGTGGCACTCAAGCAGGGCGCGGGGCGTCTGATCAGGCACGAGACCGACCGTGGCGTGCTGGTGGTGTGCGACACCCGACTGAGCAGCATGGGCTATGGTCGGCGGCTGCTCGCCGGTTTACCGCCAATGCGGCGCTTGCCTGCCCAGGCAGATTTCCTGGCTTTCTTGGCCGAACTTACCAAACCTTCCACCACGGATCGGTCTTGGCTTTGACGCCACCCTTCAGGTAGGGTGACTGAGGGTAATTTTTGGCTAATATGCGTTGGGCGTCGTCGCGCAGTTGGGTCATGCCCAGTGCGTCGTAGGACTTGACCAAAATCATCAGGGCTTCTTCCACCGACGGCGTATTCTGGTGGTCGGATACCGCCACCTGAGCTCGATTGATGGCTGCCACATAGGCGCCTCTCGCGAAATAGTAGCGGGCCACATGCACCTCATAGTCTGCCAGCGAGTTGACGATGTAGGCCATGCGTTGGCTGGCGTCGGGGCTGTAGCGCGATTGTGGGAAACGTGTGATCAGGTCTTTGAACGACTCGAACGATTCCTTGGCTGCTTTTTGGTCCCGCTCCGACAGATCCTGCCGGGTAATGGCCGAAAAAATCCCCAGATCGTCATTGAAATTAACGATCCCCTTGAGGTACAGCGCATAGTCCAGGGCCGGGCTGGCGGGGTGCAGCTTCAAAAAACGCTCGATGGCGGCAAGCGATTGCGCTGGCTCCCCCGATTTGTAGTGTGCGTACGCTTTGTCCAGCTGGGCCTGCTGGGCCAGCGGTGTGCCTGCCGCACGCCCTTCAAGTTTTTCAAACAAAACGATGGCTTTATCGTAAGCCCCGGCTGCTACCTCGTCTTTGGCCTCGGTGTAGATCTTGCTGGGACTCCATCCAGCTGTCGCGTCCACTGGCGTGGAGGAGCAGCCGGCCAGGATCAGGACCAGACCGGCGGCCACGGTAGCGAAGACCGCCGATAATTTGGCTCGAAGCATGAAGGACAACTTTCTTGAACAGAACCGGGACGATTATATCGAGCAGGTCATTTGATGAGGCGCTTGACGAACAGGCAGAGGCAGGGCCAGATGCGGAGCTGCGGCCCTGGGTGGCTGACGCCAGCCAACATGGCCATCGCCTTGACCGGACGCTGGCCGAGCTCGTGCCCGAGTTTTCCCGCAGTTACCTTCAGCAGCTGATCGCGCTGGGCGCTGTTACGCTGAAAGGGGCGGTACTGACAAAGCCGGCGACCAGGGTCAAGGCGGAAGATGCTGGCACGATTGAGCTGCGGCCTACGCCGCAAAGCCAGGCTTTCAAGCCAGAGGCCATGGCGCTGAATGTGGTGTTCCAGGATGAGCATTTGCTGGTGATCAACAAGCCGGCGCAATTGGTGGTGCACCCAGCGCCGGGCAACTGGGCTGGCACGCTGCTGAATGGTCTGCTGGCTTTCGATGCCGCCTTCAAGGACTTGCCCCGCGCGGGCATCGTTCATCGACTTGACAAGGACACCAGTGGACTGATGGTCGTGGCCCGCACCCGCTTGGCCATGGAGGCTTTGGTTCGGGCGATCGCAGCGCGCGATGTCCAGCGGCACTATCTGGCGCTGGCGCACCATCGATGGTCAGGTGCTGGCCGTCAGGAAATTCAGGCTGCTATCGGGCGTGACCCTCGCAATCGGCTCAGGATGGCGGTGGTCGATCTGGGGCTGCACCCAGGTAAATCAGCCAGGACCGATGTTGAGTTACTCCAAAATGCCGAGACCTCCTGCCTGGTGAAATGTGTCTTGCATACTGGGCGAACCCACCAGATCCGCGTTCATCTGGCTTGGCTCGGCCACCCCCTGTTGGCCGACGAGACCTACGGCGGAGCCGCGATGGCGGGGATGGGCCGGCAGGCATTGCATGCCTTTCATTTGGCGTTCAGCCATCCGGTGACAGGCCAGTCCTTGAGCTTCAGGGCGGAGTTGCCGGCCGATTTTCGGGCGGCGCTGGACACGTTGGGCCTGCGCTACAATTTCGACTAACCTCAGGCGAACTCTACGCGCCGGTTGTCCCCCGTCCCCCGCGCCGCAGTTGATCGTTTCTGCCTGAAGCGCTGAGTTGAATCATCATGATTTCGCGCCACTACGGTGCCCGACCCGGACTTGACATACACATGAATTCGGCTGATGCCAAGCGCGTTTTGGAAACCGCCTTGATCTGCGCCCAACAGCCCCTGCCGTTGCGGGACCTTCGCGTACTGTTTGATGGGGCATTGGGCGCAGACACCATTAAACAAATGCTGCTGGAGTTGCAACTAGATTGGTCGGGGCGTGGCGTTGAGCTGGTCTGTGTTGCCTCTGGCTGGCGGTTTCAGAGCCGGCCGGACATGCGCCTGTATCTGGATCGGCTGCACCCTGAAAAGCCGCCGCGCTACAGCCGGGCGACCCTGGAAACCTTGGCCATCATTGCTTACAGGCAACCTGTGACAAGGGGTGACATCGAAGACATCAGGGGTGTGACCGTGAACTCGCTGATTGTGAAGCAGCTGGAGGACCGGGGTTGGGTCGAGGTGATTGGCCACCGGGAATCTATCGGCCGGCCTGCACTGTTGGCAACCACCCGGCATTTCCTGGACGATCTGGGGCTGGCATCTTTGGACCAGCTCCCCTTGCTGGACTCGCCGGCACAGCAGGTCCGAGCGCTGGAAGCGCTGTCCGCCAATGGCACAGGCAGTGACGAGCTGTCGGCCCCAGCCACTGGTGGCGCTGCGCCACCGGCGCCATCCGGTGCGTCCACGTTGCAGGCCGATGAGGCTGGGCCCGACGCCGATTTGTTTTTTTTGACGGGAACCATTTCATGAGCGACAACACTGCCGATACGCCGGACGCGATCAGTCCTGACTTGGCTGAACAGTCTGAGCTGACGCCGCAACCACAGCATCAGCCTGACCCGTCGGCGCCATCTAATTTCGCCATAAACCGCTTTGGTGATGTGATTTCTGGCCAATTTGATGCCGACGAGGATCAGGCCGACCTGGCACTGCCAAAACGGGTACTGGCTCCCCAAGCCGAAACGCCCAAGCTTCACAAGGTGCTTGCGCAAAGCGGCATGGGTTCCCGACTTGAGATGGAGCAGCTGATCATGGAGGGACGAATCACCGTCAATAACGAGCCCGCGCACATCGGTCAGCGCATCCAGTTTGGGGACCATGTCAAGGTTAATGGCAAGCCGATTCGGATCCGGATCGACGCGCCGCCGGCGCGTGTCATTGCGTACCACAAGCCCGCAGGCGAGGTGGTGACCCATGACGACCCGCAAAACCGGCCAACTGTGTTTCGTCGCCTGCCCAAACTGTTTCAAGGCAAATGGCAGTCGGTGGGGCGCCTGGATCTGAACACCGAAGGTTTGCTCTTGTTTACCAGCTCCGGTGAGCTGGCGAACCGGTTAATGCATCCCCGGTTCGGACTTGAACGCGAGTATGCTGTTCGCGTGCTGGGCGCCTTGAACAAGGAGGAGC
>CAJAXU010000518.1 GCA_903948045.1 uncultured beta proteobacterium
GCGATGTGGGCGGGCATTCGTTCTACACGGTTGAGACCCATCTGCACAACCTGCGCGAGGTGGCGCTGGCGGCACCGCTGCGCCTGACCCTGCAGCTGCTCGACCTCGACGACAAGCGGGTGCACCTGTTTCATGCCATGCAGCACGGCGACACCGGTGAGCTGCTGGCCACCGCCGAGCAAATGCTGGTGCACGTTGACATGCAGCAGGGCCGTGCCGCGCCCATCCTGCCGCCCATTCAGCAACACCTGCAGGCCATTCTGCAGGCGCACGCCGCTTTGCCGCGTCCGGCCCAGGCCGGCAGCAGCATCGGCATCCGGCGCAAGCCGGCGCGCACTTAAGACCCGGAGGCTTTTGCCATGAATTTTGAACTCAGCACCGAACAGACCATGCTGGTGGACACGGTTCGCAGCTTCGTCGAAAAAGAGCTCTACCCGCACGAGGCCGAGGTGGAACGGCTCGACGAGGTGCCGGCCGAGCTGGCGCAGCACCTGCAGGGCCGCGCCATTGAGCTGGGTTTGTACGCTGCCAACATGCCCGAAGCGCTGGGCGGCGGCGGGCTCAACAACTTTGACATCACGCTGATGGAGCGCGAGCTCGGCCGTGCTTCTTACGGCCTGCAGATGCTGGTGGCGCGGCCGAGCAACATCCTGCGCGCCTGCCAGGGTGAGCAAATCGAAACCTATTTGCTGCCGACCATCCGCGGCGAGCGCCACGACTGCCTGGCCATGACCGAACCCAACGCCGGCTCGGATGTGCGCAGCATGCGCACCCGTGCCGTGCGGCAGGGCGATGAGTATGTGATCAACGGCGGCAAGCACTTCATCAGCCATGCCGACAAGTCCGACTTCGTGGTGCTGTTTGCCGCGACCGATGTCGAAGAGACGCCACGTGGCCCCAAGAAAAAGATCACCGGCTTCCTGGTCGATCTGGACAGCCCCGGCCTGACGGTGCGGCGCGGCCCGGCCTGTGTCTCGCACCGCGGCTACCACCAAAGCGAGCTGTTTTTCAGCGATTGCCGGGTGCCGGTTGGCAACCGGCTGGGCGAGGAGGGCAAGGGCTTTGACCTGATGGGCGAGTGGCTGGGCGCCACCCGGCTGACAGTGGCGGCCACCAGCGTTGGCCGTGGCCGGCGCGTGCTGGACATGGCCACCCAGTGGGCGGCGACGCGGCAGCAGTTTGGCCAGCCGATCGGGCGTTTTCAGGGCACCGGCTTCAAACTCGCCGACATGGCCACCGAGCTGGAGGCGGCCGAGTTGCTGACCCTGCAAGCGGCCTGGAAGTGCGATCAGGGCCGCATGACCGATTCGGATGCGGCCATGGCCAAGCTGTATGCCTCCGAGGCGTTGGCCCGCATCACCGACCAGACGCTGCAGATGTTTGGCGGCATGGGGCTGATGAGCGAGCTGCCGATCGAGCGTTTTTGGCGCGATGCCCGGGTGGAGCGCATCTGGGACGGCACCAGCGAAATCCAGCGCCACATCATCTCGCGCGCCATGCTGCGCCCACACGGCGCATGAGCACGCCCGCCGCGCCCACTGCGGCGGCCAGGTTGCGGCGCCTGTTGGCGCCGAGCCATGTCGCGGTGTTTGGCGGCCGAGCGGCGGCCGAGGTGGTGCGGCAATGCCGCCAACTCGGCTTCGCCGGGGACATTTGGCCGGTGCACCCGCGTCACGAATTCATGGAGGGCCTGCGCTGTTACCCGGATGTTGCGGCCCTGCCGGCAGCACCGGACGCCAGCTTCATCGCCGTGCCGCGCCAGGGCACGGTCGAGCTGGTGGCGGCGCTCGCCGCCCGTGGCGCGGGCGGGGTGATCTGTTACGCCTCCGGCTTTGCCGAGGTCGGCGGCGAGGGCATTGCCCTGCAGCAGCAGCTGGTGGCGGCGGCGGGCGACATGGCGCTGCTCGGGCCCAACTGTTACGGCATGCTCAATTACCTCGATGGCGTGGCGCTGTGGCCGGACCAGCACGGAGGCCAGCGGCTGGCGCGCGGTGTGGCCATCGTCACCCAGAGCGGCAACATCGGGCTCAACCTCACGATGCAGACGCGCGGCCTGCCGCTGGCCTGTCTGATCACGGTGGGCAACAAGGCCGGCGCCAGCATCGAGGCCATTGTGGAGGCCCTGCTGCTCGACCCGCGCATCAGCGCCATTGGCTTGCACATTGAGGGCCTGAACGATGTGGCGGCGTTTTCGCGGGTGGCCCTGCAGGCCCTGCGTCAGAGGGTGCCGCTGGTGGCGCTCAAAGCCGGCAGCTCGGCCCTGGGTGCGGCAATCACCATGAGCCACACCAGTTCCCTGGCGGGCCCGGACGCGCTGTACCAGGCGCTGTTCCAACGCTGCGGCGTGGCGCGGGTGCACGATTTGGCTGGTTTGCTGGAAACGCTCAAGCTGCTGCATGTGCACGGCGCCCTGCCGGGCCGGCGCATCGTGTCGGCCAGTTGCTCGGGCGGCGAGGCCTCGCTGGTGGCTGACCTGGCTCAGGCGCGCGGCTTGGACATGCCAGCTTTGCCGGCGCCGGCGCACCAGCGCCTCCACGCGGTGCTGGGCAACAAGGTGAATGTGGCCAACCCGCTCGATTACCACACCTACATTTGGGGTGACCTGGCGGCCCAGAC
>CAJAXU010000519.1 GCA_903948045.1 uncultured beta proteobacterium
GGCCGCTGGCCGGAAAGGCGTTTTTGCGGCCGCTCCAGAACTTCAGGCGTTCGGCCTCGTCGCGGCTGACGGCGATGGCCGTGGCGCCGCAGCGCCGCAACACGGCGCTCATACGGCCAATTTCTTCGGCCACCTCTTCGGACGTGCCGTCGCTCTCGCACAGCAGGATGGCTGCAGCGCTCAGGTCATAGCCAGCGTGCACATAGTCTTCCACCGCAGCGGTCATGGGTTTGTCCATCATCTCCAACCCGGCCGGGATGATGCCGGCAGCGATCACCGCCGCTACCGCGTCGCCGGCCTGGCGGATGTCGTCAAAGCTGGCCATGATGCAGCGCGCCAGCTGTGGCTTGGGCACCAGCTTGACCGTGACCTCGGTGGTCACCGCCAGCATGCCCTCGGAGCCAACCACAATGCTCAGGGTGTCGAGCCCGGGCCCGTCCAGCGCCTCCGAGCCGAACGCGATAGCCTCGCCCTCGATGGTGAAGCCGCGCACCTGGAGCACGTTGTGCAGCGTCAACCCGTACTTGAGGCAATGCACGCCGCCCGAGTTCTCGGCCACGTTGCCGCCAATGGTGCAGGCGATCTGGCTCGACGGGTCGGGCGCGTAGTACAGGCCGTGCGGCGCGGCGGCCTCGCTGATGGCCAGGTTGCGCACGCCGCATTGCACGCGCGCGGTGCGGCTGGCCGTGTCTACCGCCAGGATGCGGTTGAACTTGGCCAGCGAGAGCGTCACGCCCATGCGGTGTGGCATGGCACCGCCCGACAGGCCAGTACCGGCACCACGCGCCACCACCGGCACATCGAGTGCGTGGCAGGTGCGCAGCACCGCCTGCACCTGCGCTTCGGTCTCGGGCAGCGCCACCACCAAGGGGCGCTCGCGGTAGGCGGTCAGGCCGTCGCACTCATAAGGGGTGGTGTCTTCGCGCTGCCAGAGCAGTTGGTGCGCTGGTAAATGGGCCTGCAGCCCTTGCACGATCTGGGCCTGGCGCTCTGATCTTTGTAGCAAAGCCTGCTGGTCGGGCGTCAAGGCGGCGTTCATGGCGGTGGGGTGTTCGGCGTGGGTTCGGTCAGGGTGTGGCACACTGACTGTAGGGCAAAGCGGCGCGGCCTGGCATGAGGATTTTTGCAGCCGCCTGTGAAATCCTCATTTGCTATGTAATCAATAGCTATAAACCTAGCGCTGACAAGGCTTGGGGCCCTACTTTGTTCAAAATCAGGACACGCTTTTTTTCAGCCAGTCGGCGAAGGCGGCACATTCCCAGCGGTCCATCATGCCGGTGCGCCAGCACAGGTAGTGCGCGTGCGGGCTGGGCACGTTGCTGCTGAAAACCGGGTTGTCGCCCAGCCGCACCAAGGCACCGCGCTCCAGCCAGGGCGCGCCCAGCCGCAGCCGCACCAGCGCCACACCCATGCCGGCGGCAGCGGCATCGCACATCAGGCCGATGTCGTTGAACTGCGAGCCCTCGGTCGGCTCGGGCCAGTCCAGGTGCTGCGCGGCAAACCAGGTGCGCCAGGGCTCCAGCGGGCTGCGCAGCAGGCTCACACTCTGTAGGTCAGGCGCCACGGCAAACGGACCATGCTCACGCACAAACGCGGGTGAGGCCAGCGGCGTGACCTCGTCCTTGAACAGCGCCACATGTTCCACGTCGGCGTAGCGCCCGGTACCAAAGCGGATCATCAGGTCCGAGTCCTCGGCCACCACGTCCAACAGCGGGATCGACACCTGCAGCGTCAGGTCGATCTCGGGGTAGGCCTCGGTGAACTGGCGCAGGCGCGGGATCAGGATGGAGCGGGCAAAGGTGGGCGTCACGGCCAGCCGCAGCTTGCGTTTGCCAGGCGCTGCGGCCGAGGTCGGAAATTTTTGCAGCGAAGCCAGCCCTTCGCGCACATGGGCCAGGTACTCGCTGCCCTCGGAGGTCAGGGAAAAATCGGCGCGGCCGAACAGCCGGGTACCGATAATTTGCTCGAGCTGCCGGACCCGGTGGCTCACTGCACTGGGCGTGACAAACAGCTCCTCGGCCGTCTGCGTCACGCTGCGCAGCCGGGCCAGCGCTTCGAAGGTCAGCAGGCACTGGATCGGCGGGATGCGGGTGGCCGTCATCCACCTATTGTCACACCTCGCTGGGCAATCGGTGCACTTAGTACAATGTCCAGCCCTTTCCAACCCGGTGGCCCTCATGCCAAATCGCCTTGCCGTGCTGCCGCAATACCTGCTGCCCAAGCAGGCGCTGACCTGGCTGGCCTGCAAAATCGCCAGTGCGCAGGCGGGCCGCTGGACCACCGCCCTCATCACCTGGTTTATCGGGCGCTACCAGGTCAACATGACCGAGGCCGCCAATCCGGACCCGGCCAGTTACCCCAGCTTCAACGCGTTTTTTACCCGGGAACTCAAGCCCGGCGCCCGCCCGCTGGCATCGGCGACGCTGATTTGCCCGGTAGACGGCGCCATCAGCCAGTTTGGCCGCATCCACCAGGACCGCATCTTTCAGGCCAAGGGTCACGACTACAGCTGCGCGGCCCTGTTGGGAGGCGACGCCGCCTTGGCCGCGCCCTATGTTGACGGCCTGTTTGCCACCCTGTACCTGAGCCCGCGCGACTACCACCGCATCCACATGCCCTGTGACGGCCGGCTGACCCGCATGATCCATGTGCCGGGCGCGCTGTTTTCGGTCAACCCGACCACGGCGCGCGGCGTGCCGGGCTTGTTCGCCCGCAACGAGCGGGTGGTGTGTCTGTTTGAATCAGCGCAGGGGCCGTTCGCGCTGGTGCTGGTGGGCGCCACCATTGTGGGGAGCATGGCCACGGTCTGGCATGGCGTGGTCAACCCGCCGCGCCCGGGCCAGGTGCGCACTTGGCATTACGATCAGGCGCCGGTGCCACTGCGCCAGGGCGAGGAGATGGGGCGCTTTTTGCTGGGCTCCACCGTGGTGCTGCTGTTTCCCAAGGGGCCGCTGCGCTTCAACCCGGCCTGGGCGCCGGGCCGGCCCATCCAGCTCGGTGAGGCCATGGCCGACATCGTTCAGTAAAGACAGTATTCGCACCAGGGACCCGACCATGACCTACCAGCACATCGCCGTCAGCACCACAGCGGCCATCACCACCGTCACCCTGAACCGCCCCGACAAGCGCAACGCCTTGAGCCTGCCGCTGATGCTGGAACTGACCGAGGCCCTGCAGGCGGTGGGGCGCAGTGCGGCGCGCGGCGTGATCCTGGCGGCCAATGGCCCGGTGTTTTCGGCCGGCCACAACTTTGGCGACATGGCCGGTGCCAGCCTGGCGCAGGCGCGCGAGCTGTTTGCCGTCTGTACCCGCATGATGGACACCCTGCAGGCGCTGCCGCAGCCGGTGATTGCCCGGGTGCACGCGCTGGCCACCGCCGCTGGCTGCCAGCTGGTCGCTACCTGCGACCTGGCGATTGCCGCCGACACCGCCGGCTTTGCCATCCCAGGCGGCAAGGCCGGCCTGTTCTGCCACACGCCGCTGGTGGCGGTGGCGCGCAATATCGGCCGCAAACGCGCGCTGGAAATGGCCATGACCGGCGACGCCATCGACGCCGCCACCGCCGCCGACTGGGGCCTGATCAACCGCGCCGTGCCGCCAGACCAGCTCGAGGCGGCCACGCTGGACCTGATCAACCGCGCCACCCGCGGCAGCACTGAGTCCAAGGCCATGGGCAAACAGGGCTACTACCGCCAGATGGAACTGGCCCAGCCGCAGGCCTATGCGCTGGCCGGCGAGATCATGGCCGCCGGCGCGCTGACGCCGGATGGGCAGGAAGGCATTGCGGCCTTTCTGGAAAAGCGGCCGGCGCACTACCGCTGAGGTCAGGCTGACCTTACCTACAGCAACATCAAGTTGTCAGGCGTGGCACCGATGACTGCGCTCAGTGCCACGCGGTGATCCAGCGTGGCCAGGCAACCCTCCCGGGCGACGGCCATTGCCAGCAGATAAACATCAGTGATCTGGTTGTGGCCCAGCACGCGGGACCAATTGACAAGGCCGTCGGCCCGAAAGGAAAGCGAGCTTGGCCAGAACACATGGTCAAGTTCGGCGCAAATGGCCTGAAGTTTGTTGCGCACGGTCTCGATACCAACCGGCCCGTAGCGGCTGTAGGCGGGCAGGTTGAGCACCCGGATCACACCGTTTTCTACCAGTGGACAACTGGCAATCTGAACCTGGGGTTGACTCACCAGCGCGAGGGCCTGCGCATGGTGCACGTGCGCCTCGTCCAGCAACGCGACCCAGACATTGACATCGAGCAAGTAGCGCACGGGTCAGATGCCCTCTTGGTCCAGCAGATCGCGAACATGTTCGGTCGTGATGATTTCATCGCGTGCCGGGAGCAGCGCGTACTTGCTCTTCACCGGCATCGCCTGGCGTAAAGGCGCACCCCGGCTGCGAATGCCATCGCGAGCCAGCCTTGAAATGGCTTCTCCAATTGAAATACGTTGTCGTTGCGCTTCTGAGCGCGCAAAGGCAAAAACATCGTCATCCAGGGCCAAAGTAGTTCTCATCCGAGCACTCTAGCATCAAAACATCAATTTGACATCAAAACTACCCCTCGATTCCCTGTGATGGCGCTCAGGTATTGCTTGACGGCGTCACTGACAACATTGAATAATGAGTCATTAGCGAATCAGTGTTTCTCTAATGAAACAAAAGTTACCGATTGACCTAAAGGCCTTGCATGACAACTGGCGCTGACATCGACTCCCACTGGCACGAGGTCGCCACGCTGGCCCAGCTCGACCCTGATTTCCCGGTTGGCGTCGAGGTGCAGGGCCAGAAGATTGGCCTGTTTCTGCTGGGTGAGACTGTGCATGCCGTTGAAGACGTGTGTCCGCATGCATATGCGCTGCTGTCGCAGGGTTTTCAGGAAGACGGCGTGATCGAGTGCCCGCTGCACGCGGCGCGCTTTGACATCGCCAGCGGCAAGTGCCTGACCGAGATTGGTCAGCGCGACCTACAGTGTTTCCCGGTGCGGGTGCAGCAAGGGCGCGTGCAGTTGCAGCTGCCGATTACCAAGGCCGGCGCGTGAGCACGCCAGCCATTGCTTTCAGCGGCGTGGCCAAGCGCTTTGCCGCGCGTGGCCGCTCTGGCGAGGTGTTGGCGGTGACCGACGTCAACTTTGCCGTGCAGCCGGGCGAGGTGGTGTCCATCATCGGGCCGTCCGGCTGCGGCAAGAGCACCCTGCTCAACATGGGCTCAGGCCTGGCTAAGCCCAGCGCCGGCCAGGTGGCGGTGGATGGCGAGACCGTGGTTGGCCCCAATGCGCATGTGGCCTTCATGCTGCAAAAAGACCTGCTGATGCCCTGGCGCACGATTGCGCAAAACATTGAATTCGGCCTGGAGCTGCGCGGCGTGGCCAGCGCCGAGCGGACCCGGGTGTCCACGCGCCTTCTGAACCAATGCCACCTGGACGGTTTTGGTGCGCACTACCCGCACCAACTTTCGGGCGGCATGCGCCAGCGCGCTGCCCTGGCGCGCACCCTGGCGGTGGACCCACTGGTGCTCTTGATGGACGAGCCCTTTTCGGCGCTCGACGCCCAGACCAAGATGATCCTGCAGCAAGACCTGGCGCAGACCGTGGCAAAAGAGGGCAAAACCGTGCTGTTCATCACCCATGACCTGGACGAGGCGGTGGCGCTGTCGGACCGCATTCTGGTGATGAGCGAGCGGCCCGGCACCATCGTCGAGCAGATTACGGTGAACATGCCGGAGCGGCAAAACCCGATGAAACGTCGCAAGCAGGATGAGCTTGGCCGCCTGGTGGCCCAGTTGATGGACCTGCTCAAGCTCGACGCCAGCACCGACGTGCATTGAATGCAGCCCAGATTTCGCCCCTTTTTTTGTCCACACGCTTTTAACCCCGGAGAACACTATGTCATCCCTAACACTATCCGTGACGCGCCGCGCCTGCCTGACCATCTGTAGCCTAGCCGCCTTGCTCGTCCCCATGGCGGCGCAAGCGCAATTGCAAAAAGTGACATATTTGTTGCCCTCCAGCAGCACGCTGCCGGCTTTCGGGCCTTGGGTGCTGGCGCAGGCCAAGGGCTACTATGCAGCAGAGGGACTAGAGGTAGAGTTTCTCACTGGCCGCGGAGGCGTGGATGTGGCTAAGCAAGTTGGCGCCGGTAATGCCGTGATCGGCGGCGCGATTGGCGACACCTCAATCATTGCACGAGCCCAGGGTATTCCGGTGAAGGCGGTCGCCGTGCTGGGCTCTGGCTCGCTGATGCAGCTGGTCAGCCACAAGGACGAGCGCATTGACAGCCCGCGCGAACTACGCGGCAAAACGGTCACCGTGCTGGCCTACACCGACACGGGTTACTACGCCTTGTTGGGCATGTTGGCAAAAGTGGGCCTGACCAAAAACGATGTCAATATCCAGGCCGCCGGACCGGCTGGCGTGTGGCAACAATTCGCTGGCAAAAAGGCCAGTGCCATGGCTGGCGTGCCCGACTGGACTGTCAGCGCCATGGAGGCTGGCGCCCAGGTCAACATACAACCTGCCGACACCTACTTCAAAAGTATGGCCCAGGCCATCCTCGCCTCGGATGAGACGATTCAGAAAAATCCGCAGTTGATCCAAAAATTGGTTCGCGCCACGCTAAAGGGCATGAAAGACATCATGGCCGACCCCAAAGCTGCCGCTGTGGCCTATGTCAACCATGTGCCCACACACAAGGGCAAAGAGGCGTCGATCCAAAAGGTGTTCGAGATGTACAACGAGTATGTCTATGAAAACCAGAAGGTGCCCGGCCAGATGGACGAAGCCCGCCTGAGCGAACTGCAAAAGTTTTATGTGGCCAACGGCATCGTTCCCAAAGAAGCCGCGCTCAACGATTTGTTCACCAACCAGTTTGTGCTGGGCAAGTAAGCCGGTCTGAGTCGTCCACACCATGAGCCCGCAGAACGAAGGCCTTGTCACCACCGGCTGGAGCCTGGCCGTGCTGGCGGTTTTCCTGCTGGTTTGGCAATTTATGCCCGCGCTGCTCGGGGTGCCCGAGTTCGTCTTGCCGCCACCAACCCGTGTGGCGGCGGAAGCGGTGCGTATCTGGCAGACCGAGCGCCTGCTGTGGCACGCCGGCATCACCGCGCTGGAGGTGGCGATCGGCTTTATGCTGGGCGCACTGCTCGGCGCTGTGATCGGCTATGCACTAGGCCTGTGGCCGCGTGTGGAGGCTGTGCTCTCACCCTATTTGCTGGCGCTGCAGATCGCGCCCAAGGTGGCCTTTGCGCCGCTGTTTGTGATGTGGCTGGGCTACACCATCTACCCCAAGATCCTGGTGGCGGTGCTGATTGTGTTTTTTCCCGTGCTGATCAATGTGCTGTCGGCCATGCGCACGGAGGACGCCGACATGGTCAACCTGGCGCGCTCGTTCTCGGCCACGCGCTGGCAGGTGTTCCGCAACATTGAATACCCCACCACGCTGCCGGCGCTGTTTTCGGGCCTGCGCATTGCCAGCACGCTGGCGGTGATCGGTGTGGTGGTGGGCGAGCTGGTGGGCGGCAACATGGGCCTGGGCTACATGCTGGTGTTTTTTGAGGGGCAGGGCAACACCGCGGGCGTGTTTGTCATCATCGGCGCGCTGACGGTGATCGGCATCGTGGCCTATTACGCCGTGGTGCTGGCCGAGCGCCGGGTCTTGCATTACCTGCCCGGCCCCGACAGCCGTTCGGCTTGATCCCGATGAACGAGGTCAACCACTCAGACATCAATCTGGCCGGCCGCCGCGTGTTGGTCACCGGCGGCGCGCGCGGCCTGGGCGAGGCCTTTGCCCGCGCCCTGCTGTCAGCAGGTGCGCGGGTGGTGATCAGCGATGTGCTGCACGAGCGTGGCGCTGCGCTGGCCGCTGAACTCGGCCCCGACCTGCATTACCTGCCGATGGATCTGAGTGACCCCGCCGCCATTCGTGCCGGGGTGGACGCCGCCGCGCACTGGCTGGGCGGGCTAGACGGCCTGGTCAACAACGGTGCCATCACCAACAGCGGCGGTAAAGACATGGCCGACCTCAGTGTGGCCACCTGGGACCAGGTGATGGCCGTCAATGTGCGCGGCACCTGGCTGGCCACCGTGGCTGCGCAGCCGCACCTGGCCGCCAGCGGCAGCGGCCGCGTGGTCAACATCGCCTCCGACACCGCGCTGTGGGGCGCCCCGCGTCTGATGGCCTATGTGGCGAGCAAGGGCGCGGTGATGGCCATGACCCGCAGCATGGCGCGCGAGCTCGGGCCCCAGGGCATCACCGTCAACGCGGTGGCCCCGGGCCTGACCCTGGGCGAATCCACCGAGTACGTGCCGCAAGCCCGTCACGAGCACTACCGCAATGGCCGCGCCATTGAACGCGCGCAGCAGGCCGATGACATCACGCCTGCCGTGCTGTTTTTACTGTCAAAAGGCAGCGGCTACATCACCGGCCAGGTGTTGCCGGTGAATGGCGGCTTTGTCATGCCCTGAACCCGTATCTGGAACCCCAACCATGAACCCCACCACCCCCGCCGCCAACCAAGCTGTGTTCAATGAACGCGGCCTGATGGACGCCACCATCCCTTCGGAGGCCGACATCCAGCGCAGCATGCTGCAGCCCGCGGGCCAGGACTTTGCTGCCTGGCTGGAAAGCCGGGTGGCCCGCTTCGCCAGCCGCCGCTACGACTGGGACGCGCTCAAGTTTCAGGCCGATTTTGACCCGCGCTACCGCCGCGCCCAGATGCGCTACGTGGGCACAGGCGGCACCGGTGTGGCCAGCGACAACAACACCGTGCCCTCGGCCCACTTCACCTTTTCCACCATGGTGATTCCGGCCGGCCACATCGGCCCCTCGCACATTCACTACGACGTGGAAGAGGTGTTTTTTGTGATGCGCGGGCGCATGAAGATCGTCTGCGAAAAAGACGGTCAGCGCTGGGAGACCCTGCTGAATGAGCGTGACCTGATCTCGGTGCCGCCCGGCGTCTATCGCGAAGAAACCAACATCGGTGACGAAGACGCGCTGATGTGCGTGATGCTGGGCACGCCCAAGCCCATCACCCCCACCTACCCGCCCGGCAGCGACCTGGCCCGCATCAAGCGCGAGCTGGGGCGCTGAAGCCTGCATGGTGATGTCAATGGTCTCCGCTCCCGCCCCGCGGATCGACACGCTGCTGGGTGCCATCGGTTACCGGCAAGCCGGCACGCTGGCCAGCACACGGCTGGTGCTTTTGCACGGCATCGGCTCGGGCTCGGCCAGTTGGGCCGCGCAACTGGCGGCGGTCAAGCCGCATCAGCCCGGCCTGCTGGCCTGGGACGCGCCGGGCTATGGCGACAGCGAAGGCCTAAGCCTGTCGGACGACGCCTGGCCTGACGCCACGCCCTACGCCACGCGGCTCTGGGCCTGGCTGGATGCGCTGGGGCTGACGCAGCCGCTGACATTGGTGGGCCATTCCCTGGGCGCGCTGATGGCGGCGCGTGCCGCCGTGCTGCAACCGCAGCGGGTGGCGGCGTTGGTGTTGCTGGCGCCGGCCCAGGGCCATGCCCGCTTGGACGCTGCCCAGCGCGAGCGCCTGTTGCACGACCGACTGGCCGCCCTGGCTAATCTGGGGCCCGCTGGCATGGCGCAGCAGCGCGCCACCGCCATGCTCACGCCAGACGCGCCCACTGAGCTGGTGGCGATGGTGCAGGCGGTGATGGCCCAAATCCAGCCCCGGGGCTACACCCAGGCTGCGCGCATGTTGTCTGGCGGCGACCTGCTGGCCGACCTGGCGCAGCTGCGCTGCCCGGTGCGGGTGGCCAGCGGCAGCGCCGACCGCATCACGCCGCCGGCAGGTTGCCAACAGGTGGCGGCCGCCGCTGGTGTGGCCTGGACCGACCTCGGTCCGGTTGGCCACGCCTGCCCCTTGCAGGCCGGCCCGGCCGTCAATGCCCTGCTGGGTCTGCCGGACGTGGGGGCCACATGAGCAGCGCCGGGCCGTCCCAAGCTGCGAAGGCCCCCTCGGGGGGCAGCGACGTACACGCAGTGACGAGCGTGGGGGCCACATGACCACGGCAGCCGACGAGCGCTACACCGTGCCGGCGCTGCAGCGTGGCTTGGAGCTGCTGGGCTGCTTCAGCCGCCAAACGCCCACACTGAGCGGCGCCGACCTGGCGCGCCAGTTGGGTGTGCCACGCGCCTCGGTGTTTCGCATGCTGCACACGCTGGAACAAACCGGTTTTGTCGAGCGTGTGGGGGACAGCAGCCATTACCGGCTCGGCCTGGGCGTGTTGCGTCTGGGTTTTGAATACCTGGCATCCATGGAGCTCACCGAGCACGGTCGTCCGGTGATCGAGGCGCTGCGTGACCAAACCGGTTACTCGGCGCAACTGGTGGTGCGCGACGGGCGCGAGGTGGTGTTTGTGGCCAAGGCGCCTGGGCGCAGCGCCATGTTCCAGTCGATCCAGGTTGGCGCCCGGCTGCCGGCCCATGCCACGGTGCTGGGCCGCCTGCTGTTGGCCGGTTTGAGTCTGGCCGACTTGAACGCCCTGTACCCGGACGCAGCCCTGCCGGTCTATACCGCCCGGACACCCGGCAGCGTGACCGCACTCAAGGCGCTGATCGACGCCGACCATGCCGCCGGTTACAGCATCAGCCAGGGTGGTTTTGAGACTGGTATCTCGACACTGGCCGCGCCGGTGTACAACGACCAGGCCGAGGTGGTGGCTGCGGTCAGCATCACGGTACCGGCGCAACAACTCAGCGACGCCCAGGTGGCGCAGCTGCTGCCGCTGGTGCGCGCCGCCGCCGCTCAGCTGACCCAACGCCTCAGCCACCTACCCAAGCGTGGCAAGCAGCCCGCATTTGCCGAACCCCTGACCGCATGACTTCTTCTGATTCCACCAACCCTGCCCCCATGGTCACCGTGGGCGAACTGGTCGCCCGTTTTCTGGAGCAGTGCGGGGTGAAGGTCGCCTTTGGCGTGATCTCTATCCACAACATGCCGATGCTCGATGCCTTGCACCGGCGTGGCCGCATCCACTTTGTGCCGGCGCGGGGCGAGGCCGGCGCTTGCAACATGGCCGATGCCGCCGCCCGCGTCAGCGGTACGCTGGGCGTGTGCGTCACCAGCACCGGCACTGGCGCCGGCAACGCTGCCGGGGCGCTGGTGGAAGCACTCACCGCCGGCACCCCGCTGCTGCACCTGACCGGTCAGATCGAATCCGACTTTATTGACCGTGACCTGGGCTTCATCCATGAGGCGCCGGCCCAGCTGGCCA
>CAJAXU010000520.1 GCA_903948045.1 uncultured beta proteobacterium
GGACGCCGCTCAATCACCGACCGCATCGGGTCGGCGGTGGTTCCGGCGACCTCTGGCGCCTTCTGTGCAGGCGCTGGAGCTGGGCCGGCATCAAGCACCGAGCCAAGGATCGCATTGGGTCGGTAGGTGGCCAAGCCCTTGAGGCCGGCATGCCAGGCCTGCTGGTACAGGCCGCTGAACTCGCCATAAGGACAATCAGCCGGCACATTCACGGTCTTGGAGATCGCCGTGTCTACCAGGGGCTGCACCGCCTGCATCATGGCGATATGGCTCTGCGCCGTCATCTGCAGTGCCGAGACAAAGTAGTCTGGCAAATTGCCAACGTCACCGCCCAAGGCCCGGTACACGCGCCAGGCATGGTCCTCCACCGCGTACTCGGTGGTGTGACCATCCGCTTCGCGCTTCTTGCGCCGGTAGACCCAGGAAAAAGAGGGCTCGATGCCGTTGGAGGCATTGTCGGCAAAAGCCAGGCTGACGGTGCCGGTCGGTGCGATCGACAGCAGATGGCTGTTGCGAATGCCATAGGTCCGGATCGCCTCTTGCAAGGCCACCGGCAAACGGCTGGCAAAAGTGCCTTCCTCCAGGTACCCCTCGACATCAAAGCGGGGGAAACTGCCCCGTTCCCGGGCCAGTGCGATGGAGGCGGTGTAGGCGGCATCGCGCATGCAGCTTGCGATGCGCACGGCCATGTCGCGCCCGGCGGGTTCGTCATAGCGCAGGCACAGCATGGTCAGCACGTTGCCCATGCCGGTAAAACCGACGCCGATCCGGCGCTTGGCGGCGGCCTCGGCCCGTTGCTGGGGCAGGGGCCAGAAGGTCAGGTCCAACACATTGTCCAAGGCGCGGACTTGCGTCATGACCACGGCAGCAAAGGCGTCAAAGTCAAAGGCGGCCACGCCACCCACATCAAACGGGTGGCGCACAAAGCGCGGCAAGATAATCGGACCCAGGTCACAGCAACCATAGGGTGGAAGTGGCTGCTCGCCGCAGTTGTGAACGTAGATCCCGTTTGCATCAAAGGCATGCACTTCGTCAATTTTGACGTCGTACACATCTTCTACCCCATCTGCAGCCAATGACTCGACGACACCGACAAAGCGCTCGAGATTCATTGCCCGCTTGTACTGGCCAATGCGACTTTCCAAGTCGTTCATTTTGCGAGAGTCTGCAAAGCCGATCTTGAAGAAGAACTGCGCAAGATTGTCGCCACTGATGACCAATTCGTGACTGGCCTTGCAGGGGTAAAGCTTTTCTCCGCCCTTTCCATCCGGCATCATCCGCTCTCCAGCGTGGCGACGGAACCGGTAAACGATGCTGACAATGCCAAGACGCGCGAGCATGCGCTGGACACGGTTAAGCGTATCAAGGTTCGATTGGCTAAGACGTACGGACACCCCTTTTTCCTGGGAGCCTTGCACAGAGCCATCGGCATCAAATAGACCACGCAAAAAACCTGCGTAGAACGCACTTGAGGCCTCTTCAACTTGATCTGTAATGACCTTATTGCTGGGAGTCATACCGTAAGAAGCAGCAAGATTGAACAACGCTTTGCTTTTCAAACTGAAATGATTCTGGTCAGATACTTGGCTAAACCCTTTGAAATCAGCGCGATGGTTCATCGTTTTCACGCAACGCTCTGCATAGTTCATCAGACTTCGCGCACCTTCATCGACGATGGGAGCACCATTTCCAACACTTCGGTCTGCTGTCCACACCGTCAAGCGCGCCAAAGAATCAAATGATCCGAGGTAGCCGTCCCCAAGCATGAAGCCCAGGCAAAAACCCTCTTCCTCGCTGCCACGACCTAACCATCCGGCACAGGCGCGATGGTTGTTCAAAACAACCATGTCACCCGCTTTCAGGTCCTGCGCCCTCACCCACGCTCGAGTCGTCGTGTAACGGGTCATTACCGTGGCCGCCAGAACTTGGTGATCGCCCGTCAGACGGGCTTCGAAGCCATTTTCAAGTTTGAGCTTGAACACGTCTTTGGTTCCGGTCTGAAAGAATCCGTCGCTGACGGCTGGATATGCAACGCCGTCAACAACAGCATCAAATTTCCGTCCGATCAATTGTGAAACCTGGCGAGGACCGGCACTGGTTTGCACCCAAGTATCAGCCGTCACGCAAGGGTTGGTAGCCTCGATCTTCTCGATGTAGCGCAGGTTGTTGTCTTGGTTGATCTGATCTAGGAACAGCATGCCGGGCTCGGCAAAGTCGTAGGCGGAACGCATCACGGTATCCCACAGCGCGCGCGCCGCCAGGGTCTGGTACACCCACAGACCGTCGTCACGTTGCCACGCACCGCGGGCCTCCAAAGTCAGGCCGGGCTTGGCGCGGTGCACCAGCTCCCATGGCAGGTTCTGCGCCAGCGCATGCATAAAGGTGTCTGGTACGCCCAGCGACACATTGAAATTGTTCCAGCGGCCGGGCGTGCGTTTGGCGGTGATGAACTCCAGCACATCCGGATGGTCGATCCGCAGCACCCCCATCTGTGCGCCCCGGCGCGCGCCGGCGCTCTCCACCGTGGCGCAGGAATGGTCAAAGACATTGATGTAGCTGCACGGCCCGGACGCCATGGAGGCGGTCCCTTTGACGTCGGCGCCACGTGGCCGGATGCGGGAGAAGTCATAGCCCACGCCACCGCCGCGACGCATGGTCTCAGCCGCCTCCCGCAGCGCCTCGTAGATACCCGGGTAGCCGTCATCGTCCACACCCTGGATGCAATCACCGACCGGCTGTACAAAGCAATTGATCAAGGTGGCCTGGATCGAGGTCCCGGCGGCGCTCATGATGCGCCCCGCGCCAATGGCACCCGCGCGCAGGTTGGCTAAAAACAGGGCCTCGTAGTCGGCCCGCTCCGCCTCAACCTCGACACTGGCCAAAGCACGGGCAACCCGCCGGTAGACGTCATCAACCGTGGTCTCGCCGGATTTCAGGTATTTCTCAGCCAGCACATCCAGGCTGATGGCTTGTTCCCCACGCAGGGCAGGGGGCGGGTTGTCGATGTCGGGTTTCATGAACTCCTTTTGAATTGGCTTGGCCTGGTCACTGCAGCAGGGGTGAGTCGGCACCCTCCAGCGCCAGCCCTTCCACGCTTGCTTGGCCGACCAGCAGGCGCATGTACTGCTGCAAGGCTTTGGCGCGGGCCTGATTGGCCATTTGAGCCGCCACACGGGCACGCACATCTTGGTAACTGAGTTGGCGGCCCTCGCGCCGGGCCAGCAGCTCAATGATGTGGAAGCCGAAGCGGGTGTGGACCAGCCGCGTCTGCACGCCCAGGGCACAGGCACCTTGCGTCTGATGAAAGAGCTCTTGGGCCAGCTCCGGCACGCAGTCAGCTGGTGCAAGCCAGCCTAAATCACCGCCTGAGGAGCGGCTGGGGCAGTTCGACAGCTCCGCTGCAAGCGTGGCAAAGCGCGTCTCCGGCACCTGGTTGCCCAGCAGACTAAGCAAGGCTTTTTCGGCATGCACAGCCAGTGCCTGCACATCCACACCCGGCGTGACGGCGAACAAGATGTGCCGCGCGTGCACGGCCTGGCCCACCACAAATTTCGACCGGTGGGCGTCAAAATAGCGCTGACATTCCTCGGCCGTGGGCTGTGGGCTGGCTGCGGCCTGATCGACCATGGTCTCGATCACGGCGCGCTGTGCTTCGCTGA
>CAJAXU010000521.1 GCA_903948045.1 uncultured beta proteobacterium
CGCACCACTTCTAGCGACATTGCAGGTGATGGACTCGCCTTGACTGCTATCGAATATAGTCATAAAATGACCGTAATCACAGTCCTTGTAAAGGATAAGAACTGTGATTGCAGACGCACCTATCTGCGCCACGCCACAGCCCAGCCGGTTACTGCCGACTTGCAGCAACGGGTTCCACCTTCACGGGAAATCAATGAAGTATGACGAATCGCTCCGCACGCCTGAAGTCCGCCTGAAAGAGGCAGAACAGATTGGCGCCCAGCTCCGCACACTGCGCATTGCGCGCGGCATGACCCAGAGTGATGCGGCAGCGCGTGCAGGCGTTTCTCGGTCCACCGCGGTACTGCTGGAGCAGGGGGACGAAAGCCGCACGCTCTCGCAGGTCCTACGCTACTTGCACGCCCTGGAGCCTGAGCTTACCTTGGCTGGCTTGCTGACAGGCAAGTCAGCTGCTGTACGTGTATTCAATGAGACGCCCCGCGTCCATCGCGTCTACAAGTCGAATACAAGCGCTGGACGCAAGGTCCAGGGCGCCACTTTTGGTATCAAATGCGGGTCCCAAACGACCTCTGAGCCTGATGCAGGGCCGTCTACCAAAATGACCCCGAAGCGCAAAGCTGAACCGGACCCCTATGACTTCTGACCACAACCCTTATGCCCGTCCTCCCCGTGATGTTTTCGTGTTCGCACACGTGGCGGATGAGCATGGCGCTGACTTCATGCCAGCGGGTTCGCTAGAAGGCGCAAACACCGCGCAGCCTGTTTTCGTCTACGGCAAACGCTATGTGCAGCGCCCCTATGCAGTCGAGATGGACCCCGTCGCCTTGCCACTGAGGGATGAGGCGGGAGGAACCAAGCGCTTTGTCTTGGCGGAACTCACGGAGTTCGGGGGTATCCGCGACGCGGCCCCGGATTCTTGGGGACGCAGGGTCATTGAGAACAAGCTCAAGGTAGCTGCAAACAAGCTGCCTGAGGTGGCATATCTCTTAGAAACGGGCTCAGACCGGGTGGGCGCATTGGATGTGCGCCTCACGCGGGATTCCAGGGCTACGGCCCCGGTGTCAGCTGAGACGGACCTGGCGCGCCTTCTGGAGGCAGCGGACCGCATCGAGAATGAGGAATACGTCGGGGAGGACCTCGCCATTTACTTCGGGAGCCTTGGCAGCGCCGGCGGCGCGCGTCCTAAAGCTTCCGTTCGCACTGATGACGGTGTTCTCTGGCTCGCCAAGTTCCCATCCAATTCAGACCGAGCTTGTAACGCTGTCCTGGAAGCTGGTGCATTGGAGCTTGCGCGTGCCGCAGGACTCCGGGTGCCTCCCGTGAAGGTCATGCAGGTAGGCCATGCCAAGGTGCTGTTCATCCGGCGATTCGACCGCTACTGGGCAGAGCCTGGGGTTGTGCCTGACCCTGACAAAGAAAGTTGGGTGTTGTTAGAGGGGCCTAAAGGCCTGCAGTCTATCGAAGGCCGCATAGGCTTTTGCTCAGCACTCACGCTCATGGGCATCGATGAGCATGATGCAACACGTAGCTCCTACAAGGCCTTGGCAGAAAAAATGCGTGCCCGCGCGCTCCCCAAGTACCTCGCGCGGGACCTTCGTGAGTTGTTCAAGCGGCAGGCGCTCAACATCTTCGTCACTAACAATGATGACCACTTGCGCAATCACGGATTCCTGTACCAGGTCGCAGCCAAGGGATGGACCCTCAGCCCGCTCTATGACGTGCTCCCTGTGAGCGTTGTTGTCCAGGAACGGATGCTGCATTTGGAGGTTGGAGAAAGGGGCAGGCTAGCCACCCTGGACAACCTGATGACCCACTGGGCTGTGTACTTTTCGAGCAAGGTAGAAGCGCTAAAGGCACTGCACGAGGTGTGGCTGGTGGCTCGTGCGTGGAAGCCGTTTTTCGAGAAGTTCGGTGCGTCTCAAAAGGACATGGCGCACCTGGAGGGGGCCATTCGGAGCTTGGACCAAATTGCAGCTCCAGAGCTCGAAAAAACGCTACGGGGCTTCCAGGGCTCAAGCTCTTGAGGGAGTCCGCAAGCCGCTGGAAATCGCGACGGAACCTGCCAGGCTCAGCTAGCAGAATTACCAAAGTTGTCACATAGCTGCAGTTCACGCACGTCGGCAATTGCCAAGTGACGACACATGGAAAAAACACCGCCACGATTGCTTGACCTGCATCAATGTGCAAAAGGCAAGCCGACCTAGACTGGTTGCTTAAACACTGAGGCCCGCCACCATGAACATCCTCCTCGCCGTCGACGGCAGCACCTACACCAAGCGCATGCTGGCCTATCTGGCCACGCACACTGAGCTATTTGCCACCAGCAACAACTACACCGTGCTGACGGTGCAGCCGCACCTCCCGCCACGCGCGCGGGCCGCCGTGGGCAAGGCGGTGGTGGACCAGTACCAGCTGGAAGAATCTGAAAAAGTGCTGGCACCCGTGACCAAATTTTTGCTGCGGCACGGCATCGATGCCAAGACCACCTGGAAAGTGGGCCATGCGGGTGACACCATTGCCAAGTTTGCCGAGAGCGGCAAGTTTGACCTGCTGGTGATGGGCTCTCACGGGCACGGCACGCTGACCAACCTGGTGATGGGCTCAGTGGCCACTGCGGTGCTGGCGCACTGCAAGGTGCCGGTGCTGCTGGTGCGTTAGGCCGTCGCTTGGTCCGCCTTAGGGCTTACGGCTGACCAACCCTTCAAAACAGGTGCTGAGCACCAGCGCCTCAATCTGCTCGTCCGTGTAGAGGCCACCCATTTTGAGAAACTCCACGACCGGGTCACAGGCACGGGCAAAAAAAGTGTAAAGAATAGCGATCGCAGGCAATCTGGGGTTGAGCTGGTCCGCTGCTTGCGCCGCCTCAATCCAGCCGCCGAGCCGGTCGCTCAATTCAATCAAGCCGTCCATGTAGTCACGGCTGGCGGCCAGACTGGCACGCAAGCTGGAGTTCTGGCTGGGCAGCGAGGGCATGCCGCCCGCCAGCTTAAGCTGCAATACCCAGCGCACCACCTCGCGCAGCTGTTGCAACGGGGGGTCTTGTGGTGGCAAGGCCGCGATAAAGGCCTGCGCCTGCCGCATCACCCGCACCATGGCCGCCACGGCCAGGTCTTCCTTGCTGGCGAAATGTTTGTACAGGCTGGCCTTGGCAATGCCGACCTGGGCGGCCACCTCGTCCACCGTCATGGCCTCAAAGCCTTTTTCTGCCAAGAGACGATTCACGGTCTGCACGATGGTGTCTTCGCGCACCTGCAGCATTTGTTGTTTGAAAGAGGGTTTGACGGGTAGGCTGGACATGGCGCCCTGAGTTTAGCCGCCCACGTCAAAAAATGGAGGGGCAGGATATTTTGCTACTGCAAAGTTTATTTCTTTGAATGCAATTCAGGCCCGGCCGCTTGGCCAGGCTGATCCAGCGCCTGCACGGCGGCGTGGGTCAGGGTGCGGGTCAGGGAGTCGAGCACCACAGAGTCCAGGTTCCAGCAGTGCCAAAACAGCTCGACCCGATGGGCGTGGCCAGGCGCAATGTTGATGAGACGGCCGCTGTGCAGGTGGTCGCGCACCAGCAGCTCTGGCAACACGCTGACGCCCCAACCGGCCAGCACGGCATGCAGCTGGCCTTCGGAGCTGGGCACGTACAAGTGCTTGAGCGCCACTTGCCGGAGTTGCAGCGCACCACAGGTGAACTCGGAGGGCACGTCGTCCTTGCGGTTGAAGCCGATGAACGGCAATTGATGGAAATTGCGAGGCGACAGGCCGTCCGGGCAATGGGCGGCGGCATAGGCGGGCTCGGCCACCGCCACATAGCGCATGGTGCCCAGCGGCACCAACCGGCAGCCGCGCAGGGCTTGGCGCAGCGTGGTCACGCAGCCCAGCACCTTGCCCTCGCGCAGCCACTCGATGGTGAAATCCTGGTCGTCGGTGATGATCTCCAGGCCCAGCCCCTCGCGGGCCAGGGCGCCCAGCGCGGGCAAGGCCCAGGTGGCAATGCTGTCGGCATTGACGGCAATCGAGATCCGCTCCTCATCGCGCGAGCTGCCGCTGGACGCACCGGGTGCCAGTTCCTTCAGGTCGCGCTCTAGGTCAGCCCGCATCAGGCGCATCTGCATGGCGTGTTTGAGCAGCAGGCGCCCGGCGGTGGTGGCCTTGAGCGGCCGGCTGCGCACGATCAGCACCGTGCCGACCTGCACCTCCAGCGCGCGCAAGCGCTGTGACACGGCCGACTGGGTGATCGCCAGGCGCAAGGCGGCGCGCTCAAAACCGCCCTCTTCGACGATGGCGGCCAGGCACTCCAACGCATCGGGGTCAAAGGTGCTCACGGCGGCCTTCGGCGTTGAGGGGAACAAGGTTGGGGCTGAAGCGCGTCACGGCGCTATTGTAACGATAGCTAGAAAGGTCCGCAGCACTAAGGCTACAGGCCTAAAACACTCTTGAAACAGGGCGGTATCGCAGGTGGCTCAGCGCGCCGTGGCCTGCGGCCTGCTATCGGTCATAGGCGGCGGCATACGCACCGGCGCACTCTGGCGCAGGACGGCCAGCACCTCATCGTCACTGACCTGGGGGAAATGGCGGTAAAACTGGCCCACCGCCTCAAAATCTGTAGGCTGGTGCAGGCACAGCACCTCGTCGGCCAGGTCTGCCACGCGGGCCAGCGTGTCGGCCGGCGCCACCGGCACGGCGCACACCAGCTTGGCAGGTTTGCTTTGGCGCAGGCCATGCAGGGCCGCAATCATGGTGGCACCGGTGGCCAGGCCATCGTCCACCACGATCACCACCCGGCCGGCTGTGGCCACCGCCGGCCGCACCTTGGCATAGCGGGCCCGACGCTCGCGGATGGTCTGCATCTGATCGCGCCGCTCGGTCGCCAGGTAGCTGTCGCTGACGCCATGGCGGTAGCCCTGCCCGCCCAGGTAGAGCCAGCCGCTTTCATTGACGGCGCCAATGGCCAGCTCGGGCTGCAAGGGTGCGCGCAGCTTGCGTACCAGCACCACATCGAGCTCGCCGCCAAGCTGCTGGGCGATCACGCGGGCCATGGACACCGCGCCGCGCGGTATGGCCAGCACCAGCGGATTCTTACCGCGGTAGGCCAGCAGCCGTTCAGCAAGTTGGCGCGCGGCCTCCTCGCGGTCGGCAAAGGAGGGCGGCGCCAGCGCCCGCTCGGTAGAGTGGCTGGCCGGCTGCGGCCTGGCAATCACTGAATGGCGAGCCGCTTGGTGGCGGTGGAGGCCCGCTTGGGCAGCTCCAACGTCAACACACCGTCCTCGTACTTGGCGGTGGCCTTGGCGTCGTCCACGTCTTGCGCTACCGTGAAAGTGCGCGACACCGCACCATGCCAGCGCTCGTTGCGCAGCCAACGGCCGCCGCCCTCTTTGGACTCTTTCTCTTGCTTGGTCTCAGCGGCAATCTGCACCTGGTTGCCGTCGATGCGCACGCTGATCTCGTCTTTCTTCACCCCGGGCAGGTCGGCGCGGACCTTGTACATGCCGTCGATCTCAGCCACGTCCAGCCGCATGTCCAAGGCACCGGCCTCCACATCCATGCGCATCGGCGCCATGAAGCGACGGAACATGGACTCGAGAGAGTCACTCAGCGCTGGCTCAAACAGGCGGGGTTCAAACATACGGATATTGCTCATGATGGGTACCTCAATAAATTTAAAAGTGACACTGCTTCGGGCGTGCAACAGGTTCGTGCCAACGCAATGAACCCGCCAGCCACCGTCAGATTACCGGGCCGACCCACCAGGGGTTTTGCGAAAGCGCAACCAGACCGCGCGCCACCGCCCTAGAGTGACGCCACCATGAAAAACCCAAGCATCCTGTACCACGACAGCGCCCGCGAACGCCTGCAGCGCGGCATCACGGCCCTGGCCGAAGCGGTGCGGGTAACACTGGGGCCGCGCGGTCGCACCGTCATCATCGAGCGCGAGTTTGGCCCACCGCAGATCGTCAACTCCGGGGTGGTGGTGGCGCGGGCCGTGCACCTGCCCGACGCCTTCGAGAATATGGGCGCGCAGCTGCTGCGCGAGGTGGCGGCACGCACCAGCGAGCTGGCCGGCGACGGCACCACCACGGCCACGGTGCTGGCACACAGCATGGTGCAGGAGGGCTTGAAATACCTGGCAGCCGGCATGAACCCGATGGCGCTGCGCCTGGGTATCGAGCGCGCCATCGACCAGGTGGTGAAAGAACTCAAGGCCATGGCGCAACCCTGCGACACGCCTCAGGCGATTGCCCACGTAGCGACGATCTCGGCCAACAACGACGCCTCGATCGGCGCGCTGATCTCAAGCGCCATGGACAAGGTGGGCCGCGAGGGTGCGATCGCCATCGAAGACGGCTCCGGCATGGCGAGCGAGCTCACTGTGGTCGAAGGCTTGCAGTTCGACCGCGGCTACCTGTCCCCCTATTTCATCAACAACGCCGAGCGCGGCTCAGCGGTGCTGGAGGATGTGCACATCCTGCTGTGCGACCGCCGGCTGTCGTCGATCAACGAACTGGTGCCGCTGCTGGAAGCCGTGGCCAAATCGGGCCAGCCCTTGTTGGTGATTGCCGAGGACATCGAGAGCGATGCGCTGGCCACACTGGTGATCAACAGCGTGCGCGGCGCCATCAAGACCTGCGCCGTCAAGGCACCGGGCTTTGGCGCCCGGCGCAAGGCAATGCTGCAGGACATGGCCGCGCTGACCGGCGCCAAGGTCATCAGCGAGGAGCTGGGGCGCAGCCTGGCCCGGGCCACGCTGGACGATCTGGGGCGGGCCAAGCGCATCGAGGTGGACAAGGACAGCACCACGTTGATCGGCGGGGGCGGCAGTCGCAGCACCCTGGACGCGCGCATGACCCTGATCCGCCAGGAGCGCGACCGGGCGGCCAGCGAGTACGAGCGCCAGCAGCTCGACGAGCGCCTAGCCCGCCTGGCCGGCGGTGTGGCACTGATCAAGGTGGGCGCCGCCACCGAAACCGAGCTCAAGGAACGCAAGCTTCGCGTCGAGGACGCGCTGCACGCCACCCGGGCCGCAGTGGACGAAGGCATTGTGCCGGGCGGTGGCGTGGCCCTGCTGCGCGCACGCCGGGGGCTTGATGCGCTGCAGTTGGCCAGCCTGGATGAGAACTCGGGCGTGCGTGTGATTGCCCGCGCGCTGGAAGAGCCGTTGCGCCGCATTCTGATCAACGCCGCCGAGGAGCCCGATGTGGTGTTGCACCAGGTGCTGGCCTCTAAAGAACGCAACTACGGCTACAACGCCGCCACCCGCAGCTATGGCGACCTGCTCGCCATGGGCGTGATCGACCCGGCCAAGGTGACCCGGCTGGCGCTGCAAAACGCGGGTTCGATTGCCAGCCTGATCCTCAGCATCGACTGCATGATCGCGGTCGGCTCCCAACGCACTGGCACGGCTGGGCCGCTGCCAGGCGCTGACCTTAATCCCTACTAGGCCACTGCCAAGCCCAAGGGGCAACACCGTCCGCATGCCTTGTGCGGTTCTGTTACCGCGCTTACAAATTGCATTGCGTTAGCGCAATCGTCCAAGCGCGAAGGCTTCTAAATTCGGTGCCAGATTAGGCACAACTGTAACGCCTGAGCCCAGGTTTTTACACCGTGCTGACTGGGCATTGAAGGCCATCGCATTAAAGGACATCGAATTGAACACCTATCTCACCAACTCGCCAGCAGCCTGCCAAGGGCCGGTGTCAGCTTGCGCGCGCCCGACTCACTAGGAGGCCTGCACAACCCGTCACAAGCTCTTCAAACACTCCATCTTCCGCAGCCAACACAAGCCAATATTCAGGGAAAACATCATGGCAACCAAACCCGTCAATTTTTACGTCAATCTGGCCGATTTAACAAAGATCCTCAAGCAAATCAAGATCGCTGAAGCTCACACGGCGGGCGCCCAACTCGCCGATCTGGTCACCAACCCGCTGGCACCCGAAGGCATTCGAACCGTCAGCGGCATCTACAACAATCTGCTGCCGGGCCTGCAGAACCAGGGCGCTGCCGACACCCTGATGCCGCGCTTGCTCCAGCCGATCTGGAACCCAGCCGAAGTTCGGCCTGCAGGCTTCTTCGGCCCGGGCGCTGCGGGCACCACACCCACCAGCTACGCACAGACCTCGGGTGCCGTCTTTGACTCGCAGCCCCGCACCATCAGCAACCTGATCTCAGACCAGACACCCAACAACCCAGCCGCCGTCATCACCGCGCTGGAGCTGGCAGGCGCCAACAACATCTACGGGCCTGACGGCAAGGCGGCCGAGGTGGCCAGCCTGTGGACGGCGCTGGAGACCGCCAAGGGCCAACCCATCCCGGATACAGCCGCCATTGATGCGGCGCAAGCTGCGCTTAGCACCACCTTGGCGGAGTTCGGCATTCCGATGAACGGGGATGGCACGATTGACATCCTGAACCTGTCACCCGACATCGGGCTGTCGCCCTCATTCAACGGCTGGATGACGCTGTTTGGACAATTTTTTGACCACGGGCTCGACCTGGTGGGCAAGGGCGGCAGTGGCACCGTGTACATCCCGCTGCAACCCGATGACCCACTGTACGTCGAAGGCGGCCACAGCAATTTCATGGTGCTGACGCGCGCCACCAACCAGCCGGGGGCCGATGGCATCCTGGGCACCGCCGACGATGTGCGCGAGAACAACAACTCGACCACCCCCTTCATCGACCAGAACCAGACCTACACCTCGCACGCCTCGCACCAGGTCTTTTTGCGTGAATACCGGCTGGTGGACGGCAAGCCACTGGCCACGGGCCACCTGCTCGACGGCGCTGGTGGCGGCATCGCCAACTGGGCCGAGGTGAAAGCACAGGCGGCCGAGAAGCTGGGCATCGCGCTGAGCGATGGCGACATCTTCAATGTGCCGCTGCTGGCAACTGACGAGTACGGCGAATTCATCCGTGGCGCCAACGGCTTCGCGCAGCTGGTGGTGCGCACTGCAGGCGCGGACGGCGTCCTGGGCTCGGCCGACGATGGCAGCATGCTGGTTGAGGGCAACCCGCTCGCCCCGGTGACCACCGGTTTGGCGTTGCGCACCGGCCACGCCTTTCTGGACGACATCGCGCACACGGCGGCACCTGTTTTTGACGCAAGCGGGGCCCTGCTGGCCGACATCGACACAGACATTGGCAACGCCATCGCCCGCGGCCCAGACGGCAAACGACTGGCCTACGACAACGAACTGCTGGACCGCCACTACATCACCGGGGACGGTCGCGGCAACGAGAACATCGGCCTCACCGCCGTGCACACCATCTTCCACGCGGAGCACAACCGGCTGGTAGAGGCCAACAAGCTGACCATTCTGGGCTCGGGTGATCTCGATTTCATCAACGAGTGGTTGCTGACCGACCTGACCGGCGTAGCCCAGATTCCCACCGATTCCGCCGGGGCGGCCAACCTGCTCTGGGACGGTGAGCGGCTGTTTCAGGCGGCGCGTTTCGCCAACGAGATGCAGTACCAGCACCTGGTGTTCGAGGAGTTTGCACGCAAGGTGCAGCCGGCCATCAACCCGTTTGTGTTTTCCAACAGCGCCGATCTGGACCCCTCGGTCTTTGCCGAATTTGCCCATGTGGTGTACCGCTTTGGCCACTCGATGCTCAACGAGACGGTGGCACGCATGAACGCCGACGGCAGCCTGAACGACCTAGGGCTGATCGAGGCCTTTCTGAACCCGGTGGGTTTCGAAGCCAGTGGCGCCGACGCTGAGCAAGCAGCTGGCGCCATCATCCGGGGCATGACCCGGCAAACCGGCAATGCGATCGACGAATTTGTGGTGGAGGCCCTGCGCAGCAACCTGGTCGGCCTGCCGCTGGACCTGGCGGCGCTCAACATCGCGCGCGGCCGCGAGACCGGCATCCCCTCGCTCAACGATGCGCGCGCCCAGTTTTTCAGCATGACCGGCGATTCACGGCTGACACCCTACACCAGCTGGGTCGACTTCGCCGGACACATCAACCACCCAGCCTCGATCATCAACTTCATTGCCGCCTACGGCCAACACGACAGCATCACCAGCGCCGCCACGATGGATGACAAGCGTGCGGCTGCGACCGCCATCGTGATGGGCACGGCAGAGGCCCCCGCCGATGCGGTGGCCTTTCTGAACAGCACGGGTACCTGGACCGCCGCCAACTCGGGCTTGAACAAGGTGGACTTCTGGATCGGCGGTCTGGCCGAGCAAAAACAGGAGTTTGGCGGCATGCTGGGCGCCACCTTTAATTTTGTGTTCGAAACGCAGATGGAGAACCTACAGAACGGCGACCGCTTCTACTACCTGAGCCGCACGCAGGGCATGAACATGCTCAACGAGCTCGAGGCCAACACCTTCGCCAGCCTGGTGATGCGTAACACCGATCTGGGCGAGGTTGGCCAGCGCCATTTGCCGGGCGATCTGTTCTCGACCCCGAACCACATCCTGGAGGCGAACCTGTCGCTGCAGGACGAGGCCGACCCCACGGGTGACAACCCGATACGCAACCAGCTCCAACCGCTGACGGTCCGGATTGACGCCAACAACGACGGCATCGCCGAGTACCTGGCCTACAGCGGCCCCAACCATGTGGTTCTGGGTGGCACCGAGGGCCGGGATGTCCTGATGGGTGGCCTGGGCATCGACACCCTGTGGGGTGACGGCAACAACGACCGGCTGGACGGCGGCTACGAGGCCGACAAGGTCCATGGCGGCGACGGCGACGACATCATCACCAACCTGGGTGGCGACGACTTTCTGTTCGGAGAAAACGGCAATGATGTGATCAGCATGGGTGCGGGCGTGGTGCTCGCCTTTGGCGGCCGCGGCCATGACTTCATCGTCTTTGGCCCGGACCCCCAAGAAGCCTTTGCCGGCGAAGGGGGCGATTTCCTGCTGGGCGGCTCCGGTGGCGATGTGATGCTGGGCAATGAGGGCGACGACTGGCTCGAGGGCGGCGAAGGCTTTGACGGTCTGACGGGCGACAACTCGGAGCTGTTCTTCAACAGCCCCATCATCGGACACGATGTGCTGGACGGCCAGGGCAACGACACCGACTACGACGGCGAGTCGGGCGATGACATCATGGTGCAAAGCGCCGGCATCCAGCGCAACAATGGCATGGCCGGTTTTGACTGGGCGATCCACAAAGGCGATACCGTGGCCGCCAACTCCGATCTGGGCGTTGCCATTTTCGCCAACCAGCCCGACCTGATCTTGCGCGACCGCTTTGATCTGGTCGAGGGCTTGTCGGGCTGGCGTCTTGACGACCGGCTGACCGGGCGCCAGATCGTCACCGGCGCAGCCGCCGGGGGTGGCGTGGCGATCAGCGATGCGACCAGCACGCTCGACTCGTTTTCGAGCCTGCTGCTGCAGACCGGGGTTGAGCGCATCGCCGGCTTCGATCAACTGGTCAACCACCTGGAGCGCGCCACATTCAGCTGGAACGGCGACTCACATACCGCCGTGGTCATGGATGCGGCTGCGGTGACGCGCGATGTCAATGGCAGCGTGGCTTTCATCGATGACACACCAGCCGACATTTTGCTCGGCGGTGGCGGCAGTGACGTTTTTGAGGGCAAGGCTGGCAACGACATCATCGACGGCGACCGCTGGCTCAACATCCGCATCAGTGTGCGCGATTCCCATGACGTATCGATAGAACTGCTATCGGTCAACAGCCTCAACGACATCCCGTCGCAGCTGATGAGCGGTGCGATCAACCCTGGGCAATTGCAGATTGTGCGGGAGGTGCTGGATGGGGCGGTAGCCGGCGACCTGGATACCGCGGTCTATCGGGGCAACCTGTCGGAGTACGCGATCGAGCGGCATGCCGACGGCCGCTACACCATCACGCACAACAATCTGCTGCCGGCGACCAACGATGGCATGGATACCGTGCGCAACGTCGAGTTTTTGCGCTTTGCCGACCAGACCGTGTCACTGATCAACGAGGCCCCGATCATCATTTCGGAGGGCGGCACAGATGCGTCGGCGCTAACCGTGGCGGAAAACAGCGATTTCGTCACCGTGGTGACGGCCACCGACGCAAATCTGCTCGATGTGCTGAGCTACTCGATCAGCGGCGGTGCGGACGCCGCGCTCTTCACCATCGACGCCACCAATGGCGTGCTGAGCTTCAACCAGGCACCCAACTTTGAAGCTGCCACCGATGTGGGGGGCAACAACGTGTACAACGTCATTGTGCAGGTCAGCGACGGCCAGGCTGTGGACACGCAGGCGCTGGCCGTGACCATCAGCAACGTCGACGAGGCGGCAACCGGGGCGCTGCGCATCGGCAGCTTTGCCAGCACCAACAACAACGCCAGCCTGACCGCCAGCCACACCATAGTCGACCCGGATGTGGCAGCCCTGGCCCTGAGCTATCAGTGGCAGCGCCTGGCCGCCGGCAACTGGGTCAATATTGCGGGGCCAGCCGGCACCGCCGCCACCCTGGCCAACCAGAGCAGCACCACCGTTCGCGTATCGGCCAGCTACACCGACCCTTTTGGTGTCAACAACCTGGTATCGGTCGAGACAGCGATCGTCGGCAGCAACCTTGTCAATACCCTGAACGGCACGGCCGGCAACGAGATCCTGTTGGGTCTGGGCGGTAACGACAATCTGATTGGCGGCGGCGGCGATGACAACGTGGACGGAGGCGCTGGCACCGACACCCTGCGGGCCGGCGTGGATGACGGCAACGATGTCTATGCTGGCGGCGCCGGTAGCGACACCTACGACCTGGCCCTGACCGCAGCCGCAGCCACCGTCAACCTGAGCACCGGATCGTCTGCCAGTGCGCAAACCGGCAGCGACACGCTTTCAGGGATTGAAAATGTCAACGGCAGCAGTGGCGACGACAGCATCACCGATGGGGCTGGCAGCAACGCCCTTGATGGCAATGCCGGCAACGACCGCTTCATCCTGACGATTGACAACGCTCGGGACACGGTGGACGGGGGTGCAGGTACCAGCGACACCGGCGACTACTCGGCCTTCCTGACCAATCTGTCGGTGACGCTGGGTACCAATGTACTGGTCACGGGTAGCGGCAACACCAATGCCAACAGCGACCTCATCACCAACATTGAAAACTTCATTGGCGGGGCCGGCAATGACACCCTGACCGGTAATGCCAGTGCCAACCAGCTCACGGGTGGGGCCGGCAATGACACCCTGAGCGGCGGCACAGGCGCCGATCTGCTCACCGGCGGGGCCGGGCGCGACGTCTTTGACTACAACGCCACCAATGAGTCGGCCGTGGGTGCTGCCGTACGGGACGTGATTGCCGACTTCCTCAGTGGGACCGATCGACTTGATTTTGCAACGATAGATGCCAACACCGGCGCCGGCGGTAACCAGGCCTTCGCCTGGAATGCAACGGCAGGTGGGGCCTTTACCGGTGCGGGTCAACTGATCTACCGCTACGAGACGGTTGGGGGGGTGGAGTACACCGTGCTGGAGGGCAATGTCAATGCCAACCTGGCGGCGGACTTCCAGGTGGCCTTGCTGGGCCGCCACACCCTGCAGGCTGCCGATCTGGTGCTGTAAGGACTGACCCTGTGACGCCCTTGGCTGCCGGCGCTTGCCGGCAGCCAAGCCTTCGACTGACGACTACAAAAGCAAGCACCCCATGACACCTGTCAAGCCCGCGGGCAATGAAATTGCGGATGTTCTGCGCGACTACAAAAGCGTGTTCATCGCCATTGGCGTCTTCAGCGCGATCATCAATGTGCTGATGTTGGCGCCTTCGCTCTACATGCTGCAGGTCTATGACCGGGTGCTGTCGAGCCATAACAAAACCACGCTGCTGATGCTGACCCTGATGGTGGTCAGCATCTTTGCATTGATCGGCGCGCTGGAGTGGATTCGCAGCTTTGTGCTCATCCGCCTGGGCGCACAGCTCGACATGCGCCTGAACAAGCGCATCTACACGGCGGCGTTTGAACAAAACCTCCAGCGCCCCGGCGGCAATGCCGGCCAGGCGCTGCAAGACCTGTCCCAGATCCGGCAGTTTCTGGCAGGCAACGGGCTATTTGCGTTCTTCGACGCGCCCTGGTTTCCGATCTACCTCCTGGTCATCTTTGCATTCAACCTTGAACTGGGCCTGTTCGCTTTAGGCGGAACCATGCTGCTGGTGATGCTGGCGGTCGCCAACGAGCTGGTCTCGCGCAAACCGCTGGCGCAAGCCAGTGCCATGCTGGTCACCGCCGGCAACCTGGCCACCAACAACCTGCGCAACGCCGAAGTGATCGAAGCCATGGGCATGCTGCCGCAGCTGATGGGGCGCTGGTTTCGGCTGCACAGCCGTTTCATCCAGCTGCAGTCACAGGCCAGCGAGAAGGCGGGCGTGATTGGCGCCATCACCAAATGGGTCCGGCTCTCCATGCAGTCGCTGGTTTTGGGCTTTGGCGCCCTGCTGGTGTTGGAGGCCAAAATCACCCCGGGCATGATGATCGTCGCCTCCATCTTGATGGGCCGGGTGCTGAGCCCGGTGGAGCAGGTGATCGGTGTCTGGCGCAGCTGGAGCAGCACACGCAGTGCCCACCACAGGCTGCGCGACCTGTTGCGGGCCAACCCGGCCCGGCTGTCCGGCATGCCTCTGCCCAAGCCGCTGGGCCATGTGACGGTGGAAGGCGTGTCGGCGGCACCGCCGGGCGCCACCACGGCCAGCATCAAAAACCTCAACCTTTCCCTGGCGCCAGGCGATGTGCTGGGCGTGATGGGCCCGAGCGGCGCGGGCAAATCAACCCTGGCCCGGCTGCTCGTGGGCGTCTGGCCGGCCGGGCTTGGCCACGTCCGGCTCGATGGGGCAGACCTCTACCAATGGAACAAGTCGGAACTGGGCCCCAGCGTGGGCTATCTGCCGCAAGACATTGAACTGTTCAGCGGCACGGTGGGCGAGAACATTGCGCGGTTTGGCAACTTCGACGCGGAAAAAGTGGTGCAAGCCGCCCAGCGCGCTGGTGTGCATGACATGATCCTGCGGCTGCCGATGGGCTATGACACGGTGCTGGGTGATGCTGGTGCCGGCCTGGCCGGGGGCCAAAAACAGCGGCTGGGGCTGGCACGCGCCATGTATGACAACCCCGCCCTGATCGTGCTGGACGAGCCGAACTCCAACCTGGACGACGTGGGCGAAAAAGCGCTGATTGCCGCCATCGGCGACTTGCAGCGCCGCGGCAAGACGATTGTGCTGATCACCCACCGCACCAGCGTGATCGGCATCACCAACAAATTGCTGCTGCTGCGCGACGGCAACACCCACATGATGGGCCCCACCGCCGATGTGCTGTCGGAAATCGGCAAGATCAGCCAGCATCTGACGCGGGTGCCACCCGCCAACCCGCCAGACCGTGCGCGCACAGCAGCCGAGCACGCCGTAACGCCCCTGCGCCCTGCCGAAGCAGCGGCCTGACACCCGAACCAAACCCATGAACGCAACGACAAAACCTATCGTCCTGACCGAGATCATCGAGGACCCGCGCTCCGACCCGACGGTCAAGACCGATACCACCCTGCACACCCGCCTGGGCTGGTTGCTGGTGACAGGCGGCTGTTTGGGCATGTTGGCCTGGGCGGCGCTGGCGCCGCTGGAAAAAGGGGTGCCGCTGAGTGGCACCGTCACTGTCGAAACCAACAAGAAAGCAGTGCAACACGCGATCGGCGGCACAGTGGACGCCATTCTGGTCAAAGAAGGCGACAGGGTGAAGGCAGGCGACGTGCTGCTGCGGATGAACCCCACCCAAGCCAGCGCCGAGGCGGAGATGGTCCGCGTGCAATACGTGACTGCCAGGGCCACCGAGGCGCGCTTGATGGCAGAGGTGAACGGCAGCAAGACCATCGCCATGCCCGCAGAGCTGATGCAGATGCCGGAGAGCGCCCAGGTGGCCAACATCACCAGGCTGCAGCAAAGGCTGTTCTCGACACGGCTGGCCGCCAAGCAGAGTGAACTTGCAGCCCTGGAGGAAAGCATCCAGGGCCTGACGCAGCTCAACGATGGGCTCGAAGGCGCCAAGGCCAGTCGGCAGCAGCAACTGGTCTTCAGCAAGGAGCAACTCGACAGCCTGCGCGCCCTGACCGTGAGCGGCTTTGTGTCACGCAACCGGCTGCTGGATGTGGAACAGTCGCATTCGCAGATCACCGCCGCGTTGGCGGAAGAGATCGGCAACATCGGCCGCGGCAAACGCCAGATCGCGGAGTTGCGGCTCCGGCATGAGCAAACCCTGCAGGACTATCAGAAAGAGGTGCGAACCCAGCTGTCTGAAGTGCAAAAGGAAGCGGGCGCGCTCGCCCACCGCCTGGCCGGGCTTGACCATATCCTGGCCAACAGCCAGATCAAGGCCCCGGTGGACGGGACGGTCATCGGCATGGCGGTGTTTGCCCAGGGTGCGGTGATTGCACCGGGCTTCAAGATCATGGATGTGGTGCCCGCTGACGACGCCTTGGTGGTGGAAGGCCGGCTGCCGGTGCACCTGATTGACCGGATGACACCCGACCTGCCGGTGGAACTGATCTTCTCGGCGTTTAACCAGAACTTGACACCCAAGATTCCTGGCGCTGTGACGCAAGTCTCTGCCGACCGTCTGGTTGACGACAAGACCGGTGAGCCCTATTACCGCCTGCTTGCCAAGGCCACCCCGGAGGGTATGAAAAAAATTGGGCACCTGAAAGTGCGTGCCGGCATGCCGGTGGATGTGTTTGTCAAAACCGGCGAGCGCACCCTGCTGAATTACCTGCTCAAGCCTTTGCTCGACCATTTCCGGATGGCCATGGTCGAAGAGTAAAGCCGCTCCGCACACGAACCCAAGCTTTCTTGTAACCACGTCACCCGCCACCACACCATGAGCACCAACACGCACCCCGATCCGGCCCCGGGCCCAGCCCAAAGCAGCAGCCCATCACGGCGTACGCTGTTGAAACTAGGCGCCGCCAGCCTGCCCGTCAGCTTTATGGGCGCCAGCCCGCCGCTCCAGGCCAAAACGATCACCAGCCCGGCCACCACGCCGTTTCTGGAGCCCCTGCCCATCATGCCCGTCCTGCCATCGCGGCCGTTGAGCGATGCGGCCTTTGCGCTGCAGCCACCCAGCCAGAACCCGAACCGGGCGATCAATCCGGCGACGCTTCTGCCGTTCGAAGGCCGCGGTGATTCACACCAGCTGCGGGAGAAAAATCCGCCGCAATATTTCTATGCCCAACGCTTTGGCGCCGTACCACCGGTGTCGATTCACCCGCAGCTCTCCAAACAGGTGTGCTTCTGGGGTGCCAATATGGGTGGCTCCGACTTGCGCACCGACCGGCCCATGACACCCCTGCCCACCATCGTCAGCCGGTACAAGGCTGGCACCAACACCGCCATCCTGGTCAGGCGCTTCAATGATTTGCCGATGGGCATCCCCAGCGGTGGCTTCGGGAAAAATTCAATCAGCACCCACACCCACAACTTCCATTCGGCGCCGGACAGCGACGGCGGACCCTGTGACCCTGGGCTGGGCGCGCTGGCAGAAGACCCGCGCACCCAGGGTCGCTTCTTCTTTCCCGGGCAGTACTACGACTACTACTACAACATGAAGCGCGCGGGCTTCACCAACGCCAAAACACCGGACGGCGACGTGCGTGAAAGCCTGGGCACGATGTGGTACCACGACCACCGAGAAGCCCATACCGCTGAAAATGTGTACAAGGGGCTGGCCGGCTTCCACTTGGTGTTCAACGAGCATGACACAGGCGATGAAACCACCGGCTTTCGCCTGCCCAGCTTTCCCCGTTACGACATACCGCTGCTTATCACAGACCTGCTGATCGACCCGATGACCGGTCAGGCCACCATCGACCTGCTGGACAACGATGGGCATCTTGGCGACAAATATGTGGCCAACGGCAAGGTCCAGCCTTATCTGAGTGTTGCGCGCAGGCGCTACCGACTACGCTGCCTGAACGCGAGTCCGTCGCGTTACCAGGCCCTTTACCTTGTGAACCCGGATAACCCGACCCAGGTAATTCCATTCTGGCGCATCAGCAACGACGGGAACCTTTATGAGTCCCCCCTGCTGATCACCGAGATGAAGCTGGCGCCGTCCGAGCGGGGCGACCTGATTCTTGACTTTGCCGCACTCTGCGCACCGAACGGTCCGGCCGCAGGGGCAACCCGGCTGTGGCTGGAAAATCGCCTGATCCAGACCGACCCCCGAAACCCGAGCAAGCTGCTGGCGCCGCCGGGTACGGCTGCCAATGCCATTGTGGAGTTGCGCGTCGGCGCCACCGCGCCAGACGCCAGCCGCGACCCGGCACAGATAAGCAGCTTCGCGCCCATCACCCTGGCGCCGTTGGCCAAGCCCGTGGTCACGCGCTACTTCAAATGGGGCCGAAAAAACGGCGCCTGGGTCTGCAATGGCCAACCGCTGGACTGCACAAAAATCCGCTTCACCATGAAGCGCGGGCGCATGGAGCGCTGGATCCATGAGACCGGTGACGGCTGGGCGCACCCAGTTCACAACCACTTTGTCGAAGGACGCATCATCAGCCGCAACGGGCTGGTCATCGGCCCGGGGTCACAGGAATACTGCCGCAAAGACGTGGTGGCGCTCTACCCCAGCGACAAAGTGGAGTACTGGGTCAACGCTGTGGATTACCAGGGCGTCTACCCCATGCACTGCCACAACGTGCTGCACGAGGACTACGGCATGATGCTGTTGTATCGCGTGAATGACACCGGCGACACCAACCCCGAACCCTGATCGCCCATCGCATGAACACGATCCAGAGCCCGGCAGAGGCAGCCCAGGCGGCACGGCTGACGCGCACCGTTCGTGAGCGGCACCAGCAACGGCGCCTGCCTAACTTGCCGTTAATCGACCAACACGGCCGCACCGTGTACTTCTATGACGATGTGATGAAAGGGCGCCAGGTCTTGCTTGGCAGCATGTACACCGGTTGCACCAACATCTGCACGCCCGCTACCCAAAATCTGATCGCGGCACGCAAGCTACTGGGGGCGCAAGGCCTGCAGCTGCAGTTTGTGTCGATGACGCTCACGCCGCTGAATGATCCGCCCGAAGCCCTGCAGGCCTACATCAAGCAGCATGGCATTGACACGCCGTGGACTTTTTTAACCGGCAAAGTGGCGCACCTGGAGACCATCCAGCGCGCACTGGGCTTTCTCGGCCCCCGAGATGGCGATGATTTACTGAGCCACGCCGCCGCTGCGCTCTACTGCGACGAGCGCAACCTGCGCTGGAGCCATGTCAACACCCTGCTCTCACCGCAGGCGATCGCCCGGATGATCCGGTTTGCGATGGCCTGAGTGCAGCGCCCGAGCCGTCACTGCAGGGTCTGGCCCGCAGGATCGGCCACGTTCTGGATGAACTCGCTCAGTGCGGACAGGTTGGGGATGCTGATGTCACGCCGACCCTTCTCATTGAACTCGATCACGCCACAGCGCGCTAATCGAGACAGTGCGCGACTGACCGACTCCAGCGTCAAGCCCAGGTAGTTGCCCATGTCAGCCCGCGTCATGTGCACATTGATCTGGTCCGTGCGCAAGCCCCGCTCTGCCAGGGAGTTTGCCCATTGCAGCAGGAAGTCGGCCACCCTGGCATCGGCCGGTAGCGTCCCCATGGCCAACATGGCGTCACGGTTACGGGTGAGCTGTGCGCTCATGGCGGCCAACATGACGCGCATCAGCATGGGCTCTTTGGTGCTGGCTTGCAATAAGGCGTCGTAACGAATGGTCCACACCTCACCGGTATCGAGTGCGATCGCCGTGCAGCCATGGCGACCTTTGGGAATGCCATCGAAGCCGAGCCAGTCACCCTTGAAATACAGGCCGGCCGGCTGCTCTCGCCCGTCAGGCGCCAAGTTGACAATCTTGAACAGGCCTGAACTCACCAGGTAAAGCGTGTCAAAGGCCTCGCCACACCGATAGACTTGATCGCCCGCACGCACCTTGCGACGGCCGAAGGTCAGGTACTGCTCCATCAGAGTCAGAGACTCGCGCCAAAACGACACCGACCCATTGGTGCCAGGTGCGGTAGCTGGCCGCGTGCCAGAGCTGAACGGCATCAGTGCACCGAAATCACGCAGGCGGGTGTCATAGCGCTCGGTGCGGACGGGCTCCCGGACGACGCCGGTTGTTGCGCTCAGGGTTTGCTGGATAGCTGGGGTACTCATGTCGATCTCCATATCGTTTCAGGGGTTGCGGGCTGGTGATTGGTCATGGCATGAGCGTACAAAACCGCGATCTGCCAGCGAATACCCTGAAGCATTGAAATTGATTACCCACTTTCCCGTAATCGCCAAGTTCGCAATCTGGTGCTGGCGTCAGGCCGCCCAGTCTGGGTTGAGTTTTTGCAAGTTGGCTTGCCTCGGCCTGACCTATGCTGACCCGACAAATTTTTGTTGTTCTGACATACCAAAGGAGTCGTCATGAAATCAGATTCAGAATTGAAGAAGGATGTTTTGGCCGAGCTGGCCTGGGACCCGCTGGTACCGGAGGCGCGGGTGGGAGTCTCAGTGAATGACGGGGTCGTTACCCTGACCGGGCACTTGGACAGCTATTCGGAGAAGATCGCCACGCGTCGGGCGGTCGAGCGGGTCAGCGGCCTGAAGGCACTGGCTATGGAAATAGACGTCATCCCACTGGGCGTTCACCAGCGTAGCGATACTGAAATCGCGACAGCCGTAGAGCATGCACTCAGCTGGAATACCTCGGTGCCGCAAGACAGGATCAAAGTCACCGTTGAAAAAGGCTGGGTCACGCTGGGCGGCGAGGTCGACTGGAATTTTCAGCGACGCGCGGTCGAACGCTTGGTTAGACCGCTGAAAGGGGTCGTGGGGATCAGTGACAACATCCAGCTCAAGGCGGCAGCCGTGCCGGTCAACCTGACCAACCGCATTCAGGATGCCTTGGTGCGCCAAGCCATGCGGGAGGCCAAACGCATTGAGATTGCCACCGAAGGCAGTGTCGTCACGCTGCGCGGTGCCGTCCACTCCTGGGCTGAGCGCAGTGCGGTTGAAGGGGCGACTTGGTCTGCGCCCGGGGTAAGCCGGGTCAACAACCAGCTGACCGTTCAAGCCTGACGGCCACCCGTCCTGGGTTAGCGCTGGCGCTGACCTGGGACAGGTTGGGTCGCGCTGTCGGCATCAGGGTGCCCGCCATACCGCGCATCGGCACCACCAAATGAAATCTGCAGCGCATGTACTGGTTTTCACTAGTCACTCCCAATACCCGCAACCCGCCAACCCTGATCAGGGTTGGCGGGCCCGGCGAAGGTCCCGGGCGGCGCGCTTGACCGCCACACCCGTCTGAAATTGCCTTCGCTACCCCCGATGCGTTGGCAACCAGGGGTTTCCCCCTGCGGGGAACTTCATCGTTGTGGGCAGCCGGTAGGTCAAGCATCCACGCTGCGCACTTTTTCAGTCTACAGCGACGAGCCGGTGGCGCTATTGACCTATGACAATCAAACACCGACCGAGTCCGATCGGCCTGACTTGCCTTTTCGCAATGGATGCCGGACGCCCAGCCCTAGCATGCTGAGCTGCCACTCAACCAGAGGAAAAAACATGTCAGACCACCGACCCAAGCCAGTTCGCCAGAGGCTATCGCGCGCATTGATCGCACGTCCTGCATGATGATGCCGCTCTTTCTGGAAAACACGACTGCCGATGGCGGTCGCTTGGCGGCGTCAGACACCAGCACAACACTGGCTGACATTGGGCCAATCCCGGCCGATGCAATCGTGGTGCTGCCTGTTCGCAACATGGTCATGTTCCCCGGTATTGTGGTGCCGATAGCCATCGGGCGTGAGCGTTCGGTAGCCGCTGCGCAGTACGCCGTCAAGATGGAACTGCCCATTGGGATTTTGATGCAGCACAACGCGGAGGCGCAGACTCCCGAGGCGGCCGACCTGTCGTCTATTGGCACGTTGGCGTCCATCCTGCGCTACGTCACCACACCCGACGGCACGCACCACATCATCTGCCAGGGGCAGCAGCGTTTTCACGTCATTGGCTTTATTCAAGGCTATCCGTTCATGGTCGCGAAAATCGAGCGCCTGACCGAGGTCAGTGGCGTCGGCGACCAGGAGATCGAGGCGCGCATGCTGCAGCTCAAAGAGCGGGCGGCTCAGGTTTTGCAGCTGCTGCCGCAGGTGTCTGATGAGATGGTGACCGCCGTTCGACATATCGAGACACCCGGCACCCTGGCTGATCTGGTCGCGGGCTATCTGGATATCAAGGCGTCGGAAAAGCAGGAATTGCTGGAAGAAATTGATCTGCGCAAACGCCTGGACCGGTTGCTGGCACTGATCGCGCATCGGATCGAGGTGATCCGGATCTCGCGTGAGATTGAGCAAAGCACACGGGCCAATCTGGACAAACGCGAGCGCGAGTTCCTGTTGCGCGAACAGATGAAGGCCATCCAGAAGGAGCTGGGCGAAGACAGCCCCGGCAATTCCGCCGAGATGGCAGACCTGCGCAAGCAGATCGACGAGGCACAGATGCCGGAAGAGGTTCACCGTCAGGCCGAGAAGGAACTGCGGCGCCTGGAACGCATGTCTGACGTGTCGGCCGAGTACTCGATGGTGCGCACCTACCTGGATTGGCTGGCCGAGTTGCCCTGGAAATCCCCCGAACCCGATGTCATTGACGTGGTTCAGGCCGGGCAAGTGCTTGATGCTGACCATTTCGGCCTGGATAAAGTGAAGGAACGGGTGCTGGAGTACCTGGCGGTGCGCAAGCTCAAACCCGGTGGCCATGGCCCCATCTTGTGCCTGGTGGGCCCGCCCGGGGTGGGCAAGACCTCGCTGGGTCAGTCGATTGCCAAGGCCTTGGGGCGAAAATTTGTGCGGGTGTCACTGGGGGGCGTGCACGACGAAGCCGAGATTCGCGGCCACCGCCGCACCTACATCGGCGCTCTGCCGGGCAACATCATCCAGGCGCTAAAAAAAACCGGTACCCGGGGCTGCGTGATGATGCTCGACGAGATTGACAAGGTGGGCACCGGCCTGCATGGCGACCCCTCGGCCGCGCTGCTGGAAGTGCTTGACCCGGAGCAAAACCACACCTTTCGCGACAACTACCTGGCGGTGCCCTTTGACCTGTCGCAGGTGCTGTTCATAGCCACCGCTAATGTGCTCGATCCGATCGCCGGGCCGCTGCGCGACCGCATGGAGGTGTTGCAGCTGTCGGGCTACACGCAGGAGGAGAAGCAGGAAATCGCCCGCAAGTACCTGGTGACACGCCAGGAGGAGGCCTGCGGCCTGATGGCCGGACAACTTGACATCACAGACAACGCCTTGGCCGCCATCATTCGCGATTACACGCGCGAAGCGGGCGTGCGCAATCTGGAGCGTCAGATTGGCGCCGTATGCCGCCGTGCCGCGGTGCGCATCGCGGCCGCGCAGGCCACGACGGTCCAGGTGGATGGGCCGGACCTGGCTGAGATCCTGGGGCCGCCCAAGTTCGAAAACGATGTGGCCTTGCGGGTGGGCATGCCCGGTGTCGCCACCGGTCTGGCCTGGACGCCGGTGGGCGGCGACATTTTGTTCATCGAAGCCAGCCTCACCAGTGGCAGCGGCCGCCTGATCCTGACTGGGCAGCTTGGCGATGTCATGAAGGAATCTGCGCAGGCGGCCTTGACCCTGGCCAAATCACGGGCGGCATCGATCGGGCTCGACCCCGCCCGGTTGGACAAGTCAGATGTCCACATCCATGTACCCGCCGGTGCCATTCCGAAAGACGGCCCCAGCGCTGGTGTGGCCATGTTCATTGCCCTGGCCTCACTGTTCATGAACCAGGCGGTGCGCAATGACGTGGCCATGACCGGGGAGATCAGCCTGCGCGGGCTGGTGTTGCCGGTGGGTGGCATCAAGGAGAAGGTGTTGGCGGCCATGGCGGCCGGCATCCGGCGCGTGTTGCTGCCGGCACGCAATCGCAAAGACTTGCAGGACGTGCCACAGGCAGCACGGCAACACCTGGAATTTGTGTTTCTGGAGGACGTCGGTGATGCCCTGCGTGAGGCGATTGCGTTATCGCAACCCTGACAGCCCGGGCGGGCCTAGCATCACACAGAAGCCAAAGCACAGGAGTCCAGAATGTTGAAGATATTGATCGCGGTTGATGGGTCAGAGCCGGGCCAACATGCCATTGAAGCGGTGGGCAAGATGGCCAAGTCGTCGCTGGCCTTGCAGGCCACTTTGGTGTGCGTGAGTCCAGAGCCGGTTTTTTACGGCAACTACACAGCAGCGACCATCCAAAAAGTCGAGGACGACCAGAAGAGGCAGCAGGACCAGATCCTGAGCAAGGCCTTGGCGCTGGCGCGGGCGCTTGGCATCAACACCGACGAGCCGGTCCGCGCCTATGGTGTCATTGCGAATGAAATCGTGCGCATTGCCAGCGCCCGCCAAATGGACCAAATTGCCATGGGAACCCGCGGCATGGGGGCAATCGGCAGCATGCTGCTGGGGTCAGTGGCGCAGCGCGTGATCCATCAGTCAACTGTGCCGGTGCTGCTGGTCAAGTAGGAGACGGACCATGTTATTTACCAAGGCCCCGTCGCTTCTGGTGCTGAGTGCCGTCTTGCTGGGCGCTTGTGCCAACGACCAGAGCCAGAAAGAGCAGTCTGGCATGGTGATCGGCGGGCTGCTGGGTGGGGTGCTCGGCTCCCAGGTGGGTGGCGGCGGGGGCAGGACCACCGCCATCATTTTAGGCACCATGGCGGGGGCCGCGATTGGCGGCTCAGTTGGCCGATCCATGGCCGAGACCGACCGGCTCAAGACGGCGCATGCCCTGGAAAATGTCCGCACTGGGGTGGCATCGTCCTGGAAAAATCCGGACAACGGCAATGCCTATGTGGTGGTGCCGACACGCACTTACGACGAGGCCGCTGGCCCCTGCCGCGACTACACCATTGACGCCGTGATCGGCGGCAGGACCGAGAAGGTATTTGGTACTGCCTGCCGTCAGAGCGACGGCAGCTGGCAAACGCGCAACTGACAGGCGCAACTGACACGCGCTAACGGACCAGTATGACGACCGTATCGCCACTGACGCAGCATTCGCCCTCGCCCGCCGTGATGAACCTCAGC
>CAJAXU010000522.1 GCA_903948045.1 uncultured beta proteobacterium
ATGGCGCGCCGGCGGTTGGTGATCATCTGGCTGAGCAGTTGGGCCTGGTGCACCAGTTCATCGACATCGACAACCCGGCTTGAGCCCGACGTTAACCATGCCACAAGCCAACTTGCCCCTGATCGCCATCACACTGGGTGACCCAGCCGGCATTGGGCCGGAGATCATCGCCAAGGCCTTTCGCGACGCGCCTGAGCTGACGCGCGCCTGTTTTGTGGCGGGCGACGTGGCCGCCCTGCGGCGCGCAACACAGCAAATCGCCTCGGGTGAGCCGCTTTTGCCGGTAGCCGTGCTGGATGCGCCAGAGGATGCGCGCCGGTTGCCGCCGCGCTGCCTGCCCGTCTTGCAGGTGGTGGCCCCGGCACCGCTGGTGACCATGGGTGCAGTCAGCGCCAGCGCCGGCCGCATGGCTGCCGAATGCGTGGTCTGGGCGACGCAAGCCGCCTTGCGCGGGCAGATCGACGCGCTGGTGACCGCGCCGTTGCACAAGGAGGCGCTGGCCCTGGCTGGCGCGCCGCACCACGGCTATCCCGGGCACACCGAAATGCTGCAAGCCCTGGCTGCCGCTCATGGGCGGCAAACCCTGGCTGCGCTGCCGGTACGCATGATGCTCGCCAATGACGAGTTGCGGGTGGTGCTGGTCAGCATCCACCTGTCCCTGCGCCAGGCGCTTGACGCGGTCACCTTTGATCAGGTGCTGCAAACGCTGCAGATCACGCACCGGTCACTGCAAACCATGCTCGGTCGGGCGCCGCGCATCGCCGTGGCAGGGCTGAACCCGCACGCGGGCGAAGGGGGGCTGTTTGGTCGGGAAGAGCTTGACGTCATCGCGCCGGCCGTGGCGGCGGCGCAGGCGCAGGGCCTGCAGGTGCAGGGTCCGTTCGCGCCCGACACCGTGTTCATGCGGGCCCGCGCAAGGCCTGGTCACCCGGCGGCCTTTGACGTGGTGGTGGCGATGTACCACGACCAGGGCTTGATTCCGGTGAAATACCTGGGGGTGGAGCAGGGCGTCAACGTGACCCTGGGCCTGCCCTTGGTGCGCACCAGCCCGGATCACGGCACCGCCTTTGACATCGCGGGCAGCGGGCAGGCCGACGCGTCGAGCCTGCTGGCGGCCATTCGCATGGCGCGCCAACTTTCACAGCCCCAGACCATGCAGCCCCAACAAACTCAGCCAGAATAAATGGCTCCAGCCCTTGCTGGATTAGGGTTAATAGCTATTAAAAAAATAGCAATTACTTTTTCAGGCTGTCCCGGATCTCTCTGAGCAGCAGCACGTCTTCCGCTGGCGCTGCGGGCGCCACTGGCGCTGCTTCGGCGGGTGCATTTTTTTTCAGGCGGTTGATCTGCTTCACCATCATGAAGATGATGAATGCCAGAATCGTGAAATTGACCGCCACCGTGATGAAGTTGCCATAGGCAAACACCGGCACACCGGCCTTGCGGATGGCGTCCAGGCTGGTGCCGGTGCCCGCTGGCACTTGCCCCAGCACCACAAAGAGACTGGAGAAGTCAAGCTTGCCGAACACCATGCCCGCCACTGGCATGATCAGATCGCCCACCACCGAGTCGACAATTTTGCCGAAGGCGCCGCCAATGATGACGCCCACGGCCAGGTCGATCACATTGCCCTTGACTGCGAACTCCCGAAATTCCTGCATTACGCCCATGTTGATTTCCTTGACGAGAATTAAGACGGAGACAGTATCTACCACAAGTGTGGCCTGGCGCAATCGGCGCTATCCCGGCCCGGCCATAACCGTCAGTTACAATGGATGGCTTACCTGTAGTGATGTTTTTCATTGAGGATTCCCATGAGTGAGAGCCTAGTCGAGCCCGGTCAGATGGATGCCAGCAAACGCACCTGGCTGATCGCGTCGAGCTGTGTGGGCGCGGTCGGTGGCATTGCCGCGGTCGTGCCTTTTGTCAGCAGTTTCCAGCCCTCCGAGCGAGCCAAAGCAGCTGGTGCTGCCGTCGAAGCCGATATTTCTGCCCTGAAACCGGGTGAAAAAATGACGGTCGAGTGGCGCGGCAAGCCGGTTTGGATCGTGCGCCGCACCCCGGAACAGTTGGCTGCACTGCCCAAATTGAACGCCCAGCTGGCCGACCCCAAGTCAGAGCGCAAACCTGCCGACCAGGCCCCGGCCTACGCCCGCAACGAAGCCCGCTCCATCAAACCCGAGTACTTTGTGGCGGTAGGTATCTGCACCCATCTGGGCTGCTCACCGTCCGAAAAATTCCAGACCGGCGCTCAGCCATCCCTGCCCGACGACTGGCAGGGCGGCTTCTTCTGCCCCTGCCATGGCTCCACGTTTGACATGGCCGGTCGCGTCTACAAGAACAAGCCAGCGCCTGACAATCTGGAGGTACCGCCGCACATGTACCTCTCTGAAACCAAGCTGCTCATCGGCGACGACAAGAAAGCCTAAGGAACCGCATCATGGCTGATTACCACGAGATCTCCCCCAATGCGCCCGCAGCTGACAAGCTGATGAACTGGGTCGACAACCGGTTTCCCGCGACCAAGCTCTTCAAAGAGCACATGAGCGAGTACTACGCGCCCAAGAATTTCAACATTTTTTATGTGTTCGGCGCGCTGTCGGTGTTGGTTCTGGTGA
>CAJAXU010000523.1 GCA_903948045.1 uncultured beta proteobacterium
ACAGTTACAACATTAAGTCAATTGAGGTTGACGTAATGTTGTATCTAAATGGATCCAAAAGGTAGGCCTTCCCTCTGAAGCGGTCAATTGCCGGAGATACAACTTTAGTTCGTGTGACACCAGCAGCCTCAAGTCCCAGGCCGGCGATCTGGTGGATGTGGTCGGCGTGTTCAAGCTGGCGTCGCATACCCCCCAACCCTCCTACAAGCCGCAGCGCAGTGCCTTGGCACCAGTGGCCGCACCGCACCGGGCCAGCGTGGCGCCCGCGCCGCGGCCCGTAGCCAAGGCCGCAGTTGCCAAGCCTTTGGCCTCGGCCGGTAAACCACAGGCCCCCGCACCGGCTCGGCCCGCCGCGGCCAAGCTGCCAGCGCCTTCGGCCCGCAAGCCCGTGCCGGCCAAACCCGCCAGGCCCGCAGGGGGCGATGACGACTGGGAGACCTTTTAAGCACACGGCCAGGCACGCGTGTAGCAAGGGTGTAAAGGCCTGGCATTGGTTCGCGTGCCGACTAGAATCTGCGCCTCATGAACAACGGCACGCCCCCCATGGACACCTTGTCGGTCCAAAGAATGCGGCGATCGCGGACCCTGGGCGTTTTGCTTGCCGTGTTCATGTTGGCCGGCGCCCTGGGCTACCTGGTGGTGAAAGATGCGGTGACCAATACCGTGGAACACCAGGCTCTCGCCATTGCCGAGATCGTGGCCAACCAGGCCACGACAGCGCGCTCGGTCTATTCCCACGATGTGGCGGAAAAGCTGGTGGAAGAACGCGTGGTAACCCTGCTGGGCCAGCTACCCGCGACAGACGCCATCCCGATTCCTTCAAAGTTCTTGAAGCTGGTGGGCCAGGCCACATCGGCCCAGTCGAACAAGCTGTACGAATACAAGCCCATCAGCCGCTGGAACCTGGAGCCCAGCCAAGGCCTGGGTGACGACTTCTTGCGCTGGGCCTGGCCGCAGCTGGAAAAGCAGGACCACGCCAAGCCGGCGGCCCCGATTGCCTGGCAGGCGGTGTCGCGCTACGAGCAGCAGAACGGCCAGCGCGTGCTGCGCTATCTGATTGCCGACCCCGCGTCGCAGCAGGCCTGTGTGGCCTGCCACAACAGCTTTGAGCAACGGCCCGAGATCATGGCCATGCGCGCTGCCAGCGGTGTTCCCGTGGGCAAGCAGTGGGTGCAGCACGAGCTGCTGGGCGCCCTGTCGATCACGGTGCCGCTGGACCGAGCGGAGCAGGTGGCCGGTATCGAGATTCGCCGCGCCAGTGTGTTCATCTGTGCGATTTTGGTGGCCAGTTTTCTGACGATGGCCTGGTTCAATGCCCGGCTGGCCAAGCGCGAAACCAGCCTGCGTGAGGCTGCGCAGCGGCTGGAAAGCGCCGAGCGGGAGATGCAATCTGCCCAGGCCTTGCTAGAGGCCAAGCAGGGCGTGGAGTCCGCGCTGACCGAGCTGTCCAGCTATATGCAGGCGATCGACCAGCATGCAATGATGTCGGTGTCGGACACCATGGGCCGCATTCTGCAGGCCAACGACAAGCTGCTGGCCTTGAGCGGCTATGCCCTCGACGAACTGCTGGAGCAGGACTACCGGGTGCTGAATTCGGGCGCCCACGGCGCAGCCTTCTGGGAGCAGTTCTGGCAGACCATCCGGGCCGGCGATACCTGGCGCGGCGTGATCTGCAACCGCAACAAGGCCGGCGATTTGTTCTGGGTGGACGCAGCCGTGGTGCCGTTGAAGGACGGCAAGGGCCAGGTGGCGCGCTTCATCTCCATCTGCATCGATGTGACCGAGCGCAAGCTGTCCGAGCAAAGCATGCTGCACGTGGCCACCCATGACGTGCTGACGGGGCTGGCCAACCGGCGCCTGCTGCGCGAGCGTATGGCCCACGCGCTGAACGATGAGCGGCGCGCCAGCGCACTGGCCGCCGTGCTGTTCATTGATCTGGACGCGTTCAAGGTGATCAACGACTCGCTGGGCCATGACGTGGGCGACGCACTGCTGGTGCAAGCGGCGCAGCGCCTGCGCGCCTGTGTGCGCAGCGAAGATACCGTGGCGCGCCAGGGGGGCGATGAATTTATCGTCTTCATGCCGCACCTGGAAAACGCCCATGGCCCCGCCACACTGGCGGACAAGCTGGTGGCCGCGCTGTCCCAGCCATTCCATGTCGATGGCCAGACGCTGAACATTGGTTGCAGCATAGGCATCGCGGTCTACCCGGTCGATGGCGAGGATGTGGACAGTCTGCTGAAGCACAGCGATACCGCCATGTACCGCGTCAAGAAGGACGGGCGCAACGGCTACCGGTTCTATGCACCATCCATGGACGCCGGGGATTCGCGCCTTTAGAGGTTTTGGCAGCCTCAATGCCTTTTATGCCTTTGGCGCAAATACTCTCTGTGTAGGCAGCTATCAAAATAGAAGCAAGCGCGGCGATGGGCCGCGCTTGCCAGGCGTCGCTACTAGGCGTTGGTCGCCTGCACCAGCTGGGCCAACTTGGCCTTGGCCGCGCCGGATTCAATCGCGGTCCGTGCCAGCTGCAAGCCCGCTGTCAGTGAATCGGCCACGTTGGCGGCATAGAGTGCTGCGCCGGCGTTGAGGATCACGATGTCACGTGCGGCGCCGTGGTCGTTGTTCAGCACACCCATCAGCATGGCCTTGGATCTTAAATTCGACACTTCCGAGCACTTTTCCTGTAATTGGCGATCCCCGGCTCAATGAAATCAACGGGTTACGCTGGTTTTTGTGCTGAAATCTCCAAAAGCCTGTAGTGGCACGTTATTGATAATATGTAGTTTTATTTGCGGAACTATGCGGTACACTTCCCGCCATGTTCATCAAAGTCACCCAATCCGGCCAAAGGCGCTACGCCCAACTGGTGGAGTCGTTCCGCAATGAGGACGGCAAACCCCGTCAGCGTACCGTCTGCACCTTGGGTCGCTTGGAAGAAGGGGGCGAAGTCGACACCCTGAT
>CAJAXU010000524.1 GCA_903948045.1 uncultured beta proteobacterium
CACTGGTAGGCGCGCGGCAGTGGTGCCATGCATTGCCGTGGATCAAACGGGAAAGCGTGGCGCGCTTTACCCTGGTTCAGGGTGTCGGACAAGTCCTGCAGCTGGGGTGACAGGAAGTTCCAGTCATCCAGCACCTGCTGCAGACGTTCCGCGATGCCGGTCGCATAATGGGCGGTGCTCAGATCCCGTGAGACCACCAGCAATTGGCCGTCACGGGAGCCGTCTTTGTAAGTGGCAAATTTCATGGTGTGGGCGGGCGCAGGCCCGCATTAGCGTTATTCAGCTTCTTGGGCCTGGGGCCATCATAAGTCGTCACCTATCAGTCGTCGGATTCATCGGATGAACATGTCGCAGCTTCAGCATGCACCGGCGCCGGAGGTGAGCGCCGCATCAAGCGGTCGCCCGCACTGGCGCACCCTGTCAGTGCTCTGCGCCGTGGTGGCCATTGGGCACTGGTACCTGCTGCAGCCAGACAGGACGTACCCGACGCCGCTGCTGGCAACTGCGTTCGACACCCGTGTGATCGAGCTGGGAGCCAACCTAGCAGCGGTACCGGACAGAGCGCCGGTGGCAACACCGAATGGCGCCACCCCCGAACCGCGCCCCACCCCACCGGGTGTCGTCACCCCAGTGCCGGCGGTGGAGCCAGTACTGGCGCCCATCATGGCTGCTGAGCCTGTCGCAGTCGCCACCGGACCCACCGAAGCCGAACCCGTGCTGCCGGCCAGTCCAGCCGCAGCGGCAGAGCCAGCGCCCCTCCCCACCGCTCCGCCTGTACCTGTACCTGTACCTGTACCTGCGCCGGTGCCGGTGCCGGTGCCCGAGCAGGTGGCCAGCAGCGCTGAACCACCGCAACCACCCCCAACAGCTGAACCCTCGCTGCCGACAAGACCGCCACGTGAGGCTGCAATCACCCCCGGCGTTGTTGCCGTGCCGCCGCCGGCACGGCTGCTCTATCGGGTGGAGTCCAACAAATTTCCGTTTCGCATGAGCGGGGAGTTGCTGTGGCGCCATGACGCAATCAGCTATGACGCAAGACTGGCCATGAGTGCCTTCGGTCAGTCGCGGGTGCAAACCAGCCGCGGCGAACTGGGTGCTCAGGGGCTGTCCCCGCTGCGCTTTTCCGACAAGTACCGCAGCGAGGTGGCAGCGCACTTTGAGCGCGACAAAGGCCGCATCAGTTTCAGTTCCAACACGCCGGCCGTGCCGCTGTTGGCCGGCGCCCAGGACTATTTGAGCGTGATGATCCAACTGGCAACCGTGATCGGCGGCGAGCCGGCGCGCTACCCGGTGGCCACGGCCATCACCGTGCAGGTGGCCGGCCCCCGCGAAGCCGAAGTGTGGCTCTTTACCGTGGAGCGCCAGGAAACGCTGCGCCTGCCCGGCGGCGAGCAGGACACCCTCAAGCTGGTGCGCCATCCGCGCCGGCAGTTTGACCAGGAGGTGGCCATTTGGCTGGCGCCAGCCATGAACTGGTTACCGGTGCGTTTGCGCATCACCGAGCCCAACGGCGACTACCTGGACCAGAAATGGGAGGCGACCGAAGCCCCGTCATGACACCTCTGCAGGCTGCCCGCGCTGGCGACCTGCCCTTGAAATCCCCCGGGATGTAGCCAACTGCAGGGCTCACAAACAGACAGCCTGCACCGCCAAACCGATTGATGGATAATGAATCATGCACATGCTTTACGACTCTGAAACCTACTCAGTAACGCACATGCTGGCCAACGCGGTGCCCGCTGAGGCCCCCTCCGGCGCCAGCCGCGACAGCGCTTCGCAAACCTTGGTGGTGCCCACGCTGGCACGCCACGGCTTCGAGATCGTAGACAAGCGCGCCGGTAAAGAGGTGTACCTGGATGGCTCCTGGGCCGAGCTGTTTCAACAGCACATCGTGGCTTGGCAGCTCAACACCCCGACCCAGGAGGAAGTGGAAGACACGCTGGAGCAGTACGCCGAGCTGGCGCAAAACCCAGTCGTTGTGCACTGAGCCGGCGCCTACCCATGCTGCGCGGCTGGCGCCCTGTTCGAGCCAGCCTCTTTGCCGGCCTGACGGCCAGCCTGCTGATGTTGGCAGCCTGCACCAGCCCACCACCCCCCTTCCCCAGTCCACCGCCGCTGACGCAGTTGCTCCAGCTGCTGCCAGCCGATGCCCTGCTCTTGGGCGAGCAGCACGATGCGCCCGAGCACCAACGCATCCACCAGCAGGTGGTGCAGGCCCTGGCCGCGCAGGGCCAACTGGCGGCACTGGTGCTGGAAATGGCTAACCAGGGCGGCAGCACACGCGGCTTGTCACCCCAGGCCAGTGAGGCCGAAATCCAGTCCGCCCTGCGCTGGGACGAGCGCGCCTGGCCTTGGGCCGCCTATGGCCCGGCGGTGCTGAGCGCGGTGCGCGCCGGGGTGCCGGTGCTGGGCGCCAACCTGCCCCGGGACGCCCTGCGTGCCACCATGCGCGACGCCAGCCTGGACCAGCGCCTGCCCAGCGCCGCGCTGGCCGAGCAGCAACAGCGCATCCGCAGCGGCCATTGCGACCTGCTGCCCGAAAGCCAGATCGCGCCCATGACCCGGATGCAGATTGCGCGCGACCGCGCCATGGCCCAAACCATCACCGAGGCGGCGCAGTCTGGCCGCACCGTGCTACTGCTGGCCGGCCACGGCCATGTGGCACCGGCACTGGGTGTGCCCAAGCACCTGCCCCCGGGTTTCAAGGCAAAAACCGTGCTGCTTCAAGCCAGTCAAGGTGATGCCGCTACTGAAAGCGTAGCAAACTTCAACCTCGTCTGGCCCACCGGCCCGATACCGCCGCGCGATTACTGCGCCGAATTCAAAGCCACCCGACCGCCTTGACCCCATGTCCAAACACCTTCACCTCAACGCCTTTGACATGAACTGCGTCGGCCACATCCAGCAGGGCCTGTGGACGCACCCGCGTGACCAGTCGGTGCGCTACACCGACATCCACTACTGGACCGATTACGCGCGGCGACTGGAGGCCGGCCTGTTTGACGGCATTTTTCTGGCCGATGTGCTGGGCGTGTACGACGTGCTGGGCGGCAGCCCGGACGCGGCGGTGCGCGGCGCGGTGCAGGTGCCGGTGGGCGACCCGATGCTGCTGGTGCCGGCCATGGCCGCTGTCACGCAGCACCTGGGCTTTGGCGTCACCGCCAACCTGACCTACGAGACGCCCTACCTGTTTGCCCGGCGTATGGCCACACTGGACCACCTGACCCAGGGCCGCATCGGCTGGAACATCGTCACCGGCTACCTGGACAGCGCGGCCCGGGCGGTGGGCCTGACCGGCCAGACCGCGCACGATGACCGCTACGACCTGGCCGACGAGTACATGGCGCTGGTCTACCAGCTGTGGGAAGGCAGCTGGGCCGACGACGCGGTGCGGCGCGACCGCGCCAGCGGCGTCTACGCCGACCCGGCCCGGGTGCGCCTGGTGCACCACCATGGCAAGCAGTACCAGGTGGACGCCATGCACCTGGGCGAGCCCTCGCCGCAGCGCACGCCAGTGCTGTACCAGGCCGGCTCGTCGGCGCGCGGCTCGCGCTTTGCCGCCACCCATGCCGAATGTGTGTTCCTGAACGGCCAGAGTCTGCCCGGCGTGCAGAAGATCGTGCAGGGCCTGCGCGCCCAGGCGGTGCAGCAGGGTCGGGCTGGCGACGACATCAAGGTGTTTTTGGGGGCCACCGTGATCACCGGCCGCACCGACGCCGAGGCGCAGGACAAGTTCGCCGAGTACCAGCGCTACGCCAGCTCGGAGGCCGCGCTGGTGCACGCCGCTGCTTCCATGGGCATCGACTTTGCCAGTTATGACCTGGACGAACCCATCGTCACCGACAAGAGCAACGCCATCGTCTCCAATGTGGAGGCCATGACGCGCAGCGCCGGCCCGCAGTGGACGCGGCGCAAGCTGCTGGCGCAGATGGTGCTGGGCAGCCGCCAAGCGCCCTGGGTGGGCTCGGCCGAGTCCATCGCCGAGACCCTGATCAGCTGGCGCGACCAGGCCGATGTGGATGGGTTTAACCTGTCACGCACGGTGGTGCCCGAGTGTTTTGACGACTTCATCGCGCTGGTGGTGCCCATCCTGCAGGAACGCGGCGCCTACAAGACCGCCTATGCCCCCGGCACCCTGCGCCGCAAGCTGTTCGGGCAGGACCGGCTACCGGCCAGCCATGCGGTGGCGCCGTACCGGTTTGCCGCTGGGCAGGGATCGCCGCGCTAGGCGCTGGCCAGGGCATCCCGGCTGGCGGTGGCACAGGGCCACCGCATCGAGGTCGCTGCGCCGGATCAGACCAAATGGCAGGCGGTCAGCCGCGCGTCCCCTCGCAGCACCGGGCGTTCCACACTGCACCTTGGCTCTGCCATGGGACAGCGCGGATGAAACGGACATCCGGGCGGCGGCGCGATCGGGCTGGGCACCTCGCCCGACATCGGCCGCCGGTCACGAATGGGGGCCTCGACGTTCGGGATGGTTTCGAGCAGCAGGCGCGTGTAGGGATGGCGCGGATTTGAAAAGACCTCTTCTGCAGGACCGACCTCGACAAAACGGCCCAGGTACATGATCGCAATCTGGTCCGACATGTGCCGCACGACCGACAGGTTGTGACTGATGAACAGGTAGGTCAGACCAAACTGGTCCTGCAGGCGGCGCATCAAGTTCAGGATTTGCGCCTGTACCGACACATCCAGCGCCGACGTGGGCTCGTCACACACCAGGAAATCGGCC
>CAJAXU010000525.1 GCA_903948045.1 uncultured beta proteobacterium
ATTGGTTTTGACCGCCCCTTCGTCATCATCGGCGAGCGCATCAACCCGACCGGGCGCAAGATCTTGGCCGCCGAGATGATTGCCGGCGACTACAGCCGCGTGATCGCCGATGCATTGGCGCAGGTCGAAGCCGGCGCCCACATGCTCGACGTCAACGCCGGCATCCCCTTGGCGGACGAACCCGCGTTGTTGGCCCGCGCCATTGAACTGGTTCAATCAGTGACCGATGTGCCGTTGTCAATTGATTCTTCGATTGTGGCGGCTTTGGAAGCCGGGCTGGCTGTCTACAAGGGCAAGGCGCTGGTCAACTCGGTCACCGGCGAAGAAGACCGGCTCGAAACCGTACTGCCCCTGGTAAAAAAATACGGGGCGGCGGTGGTCGCGATTTCGAACGATGAAACCGGGATCTCCCAGGACCCCGATGTGCGCTTTGCCGTCGCCAAGAAAATTGTCGAACGCGCGTCTGACTACGGTATCCCGGCGTGCGACATCGTGGTTGACCCGCTTGTGATGCCGATTGGTGCGATCAACCAAGCCGGTGTGCAAGTGATGCGGCTGGTGCATCGCCTGCGGACCGAGCTAAAGGTCAACACCACCTGCGGTGCGTCTAACGTCAGTTTTGGCTTGCCAGAGCGCAATGGCATCAATGCCGGCTTTCTGACCATGGCCATTGCCTCGGGCATGACCTCGGCTATCACCAACCCGCTGCACGCCGAAGTGGTCAAGGCCTGCATGGCGGCTGACGTGATGATGGGCCATGACCCGGACTGCATGCGCTGGATCCGCAAGTTCCGCGAAGCGCCGACCATGGGGGCCGATGGCGAGATGGGTCGTGGGCGCCGCGAGGGTGGCAGCAGAAGGCGCCGCGAATGAAGCATCGGCCAACCGGATGGGGGAGCCTTCGATGAGTGTCAAGGATGCGCTGGTGGTGTTCACGCCGTCGGGCAGGCGCGGGCGCTTTCCTGTGGGCACGCCGGTCTTGCAGGCGGCGCGCTCGCTGGGGGTGGACATCGACTCGGTCTGCGGCGGCCGCGGCATTTGCGGCCGGTGCCAGGTGCTGGTGTCCGAAGGTGAATTTGCCAAACACGGGCTGGTTTCGCGGGCTGAGAACCTGACCTCCTTCGGCGCCGTCGAGCAGGAATACTGCGCCACCCAGACCCTGGAGGCGGGTCGCCGTCTGTCCTGTTCGGCCCAGTTGCTGGGTGATGTGGTCATCGATGTGCCGTCGAGCAGCCAGGTTCATAAGCAAGTGGTACGCAAACAGGCCGAGGCGCACGATGTCGAACTTGACCCCCTGATCCGTCTGCACTATGTGGAGGTGCAGCAGCCCGACATGCACGATCCGTCGGGCGACTTGCGCCGCCTCGAAGATGCGCTGGAGTTCGAGTGGCGCCTGACCGACCTGGCCTGCGATGTCATTGTGCTGCAGCAGCTTCAGGTCGCATTGCGTGACGGCCAGTGGAAAGTCACCGTGGCAGTCCATGCCGGCAAACAGATCGTGGCGGTGTGGCCGGGTTTCAAAGAGCATGTGTACGGCCTGGCGGTGGACGTCGGTTCAACCACGATTGCGGCGCACTTGTGCCACTTGGCCTCGGGTGAGGTGGTGGCATCTGCCGGGGTGATGAACCCGCAAATCCGGTTTGGCGAAGACCTGATGAGTCGGGTCTCCTACGTCATGATGAACCCGGGTGGGGAAAAGGAGATGACCAGTGCCGTGCGGGCCGCACTGAACGAACTGGCGCTGGATGTGGCCGCGCAGGCCGGTATTTCGCCACAGGATATTCTGGAGGCCACCTTCGTCGGCAATCCCATCATGCACCACCTGCTACTGGGCATCAACCCGGTAGAGCTCGGTGGCGCGCCGTTTGCACTGGCGACCGACCGGGCCATCACGCTGTGGGCAGTCGAGATTGATTTCCTGATCCACCGTAACGCCCGGATCTATGTGCTGCCCTGCATTGCCGGGCACGTCGGTGCCGACACGGCGGGCGTGATCTTGGCCGAACGGCCTGACCTGTCGGACAAGGTTAGCCTTTTGGTGGACGTTGGTACCAATGCTGAAATTGTGCTGGGCAACAACCAGCGCCTGCTGGCGTGCTCAAGCCCGACTGGTCCAGCGTTTGAAGGGGCCCAGATCAGCTGCGGCCAGCGCGCCGCGCCCGGCGCGATCGAGCGGGTCCGCATTGACCCGGTCACGCTCGAACCCAGGTTCAAGGTGATCGGCTGTGACCTGTGGTCTGACGAGGCAGGTTTTGATGCCGCCGTGGCGGGCTCAGGTGTCACAGGGGTGTGTGGCTCCGGCATCATCGAGGTCCTGGCCGAGATGTACCTGGCCGGCATCATCCGGCATGACGGCACCATCAGCGGTGACATGGTGCAGCGTAACCCCCGCATCCAGGCTGACGGTCGCACCTTCTCCTATGAGCTGTACAGGGCGACTGCCACTGCGCCGGCCTTGAAGGTCATGCAGAACGATGTGCGGGCGATCCAACTCGGCAAGGCGGCTCTCTATGCCGGGGTGCGTTTGCTCATGGAGCGCATGGGCATCGCCAAGGTCGACCGGATTCGCCTTGCGGGTGCTTTTGGCAGCCACATCGACGTCAAGTACGCCATGGTGTTGGGCATGATTCCTGATTGCGAGCTGGAGCAGGTCAGTTCCGCCGGTAATGCGGCGGGCACCGGCGCGCGAATTGCCTTGCTGGATCAGCGTTCGCGACGCGAAATCGAGCAACTGGTGCGCCGTGTTGAAAAAATCGAGACGGCGGTCGAGCCAAGGTTCCAGGAGTTCTTTGTGGAAGCCATGGCGATTCCGCATCTAACGGCACCTTTTGATTGTCTGCGGCAGGTGGTGAACTTGCCGGAGCGTATCGTGGTCGAGTCCGACCACAGTGCCCGTGGCCGGCGCGCCGCCAGGCGAACCGCCAAAGCCGATTGAACACCCGCGTCGCATCATGAGTGGATTGACGATTCCAAGTTTTGTCGACGGTGCGCCGCTGCAAGGCGGCGGTGAGAGGTTCGACAACGTCAACCCGGCAACCGGGCAAGCGCTGGCTGCTGTTTGGGAAGCCAATGCCGCGGATGTTGAGGCGGCGGTAGTCAGTGCGCAGCGCGGCTTCGAGCAGTGGTCGACCTGGACCGGCACTGAACGGGGCCGTGTTCTGCGCCGTGCGGCGGATTTGCTGCGCCTGCGCAACCGGGAACTGGCCGAGCTGGAGGTGCGTGATTGCGGTAAGCCGCTACAAGAGGCGCTGGTCGTCGACGTGCAAAGCGGTGCCGATTGCCTGGAGTACTTCGCCGGTGCGGCCGCTACTTTGGCCGGCGCACAGTACCCGCTGAAGAATGCCTTTGCCTACACCCGGCGTGAACCGCTGGGCGTCTGCGTTGGCATTGGTGCCTGGAACTACCCGCTGCAAATTGCCTGCTGGAAGTCGGCCCCCGCGCTTGCGGCTGGCAATGCCATGATTTTCAAGCCGTCCGAGCTCACGCCCATGACCGCTGTGAAACTGGCTGAGATCTATCTGGAGGCCGGGCTTCCGCCAGGCGTGTTCAATGTCTTGCAGGGCCGGGGGAGCACCGGCGCCTTGCTGGCAGCCCATCCGGGCGTGGCCAAGGTGTCGGTGACGGGGTCGGTGCCGACCGGCAAGCAGGTGATGCAGACCGCCGCCGGCACGCTCAAGCGCGTCACCATGGAGCTAGGCGGCAAGTCACCGCTCATCGTGTTCGCAGATGCCGATCTGGAGCAGGCGGTAGCGGCGGCCATGATGGGCAATTTTTACACCCAGGGCGAGGTGTGCACCAATTGCACCCGGGTCTTTGTGCAGCGGGGTGTAGCAGAAAGCTTTCTGGCCAGGCTGAAAGCGCGCACCGCCCTGCTGAGGGTGGGTGATCCGATGGACGAGGGCACTGAGGTCGGCGCCCTGATTTCCGCCGCACATGCTGACAAGGTGATGGATTACATCGCCAGTGGCCTGAGCGAGGGCGCCACCTTGAGTTTTGGGGGACAGCGCCTAGCGATTGCCGGCTGCGCTGATGGTAATTTTGTCGCGCCTACGATTTTTTCCGACTGCCGTGATGAGATGCGCATTGTTCGGGAAGAGATTTTTGGCCCGGTGCTGGCGATGCTGGTGTTTGACGACGAGGACGAAGTCATAGTCCGCGCTAACAACACGCGGTTCGGCTTGGCGGCGGGCGTGTTTACCACTGATGTCGCGCGTGCACACCGGGTGGTGTCGCGCCTGAAGGCGGGCATCTGCTGGATCAACAACTACAACATCACACCGATCGAGATGCCGTTTGGTGGCGCCGGAGAGTCGGGTATCGGCCATGAAAACAGCATGGTGGCGATGGACCACTACACGCAACTGAAAACGGTCTACGTCGAGCTGGGCCAGGTGGCCTGCGGCTACCGGTGACCGGCGGTTGACGTGTATGCAGACCTTTGACTACATCATCGTCGGAGCCGGTTCGGCCGGCTGCGTGTTGGCCAACCGCCTCAGTGAGGACGGCGCGGCTAGCGTGCTATTGGTGGAGGCCGGTGCGCTGGACCACAGCCTGTTCATCCACATGCCGTCAGCGCTGTCGTACCCGATGGCCGACAAAAAGTACACCTGGCTGTACGAGTCTGAGCCTGAGCCCTTCATGAACGGTCGGCGGATTCACTGCCCGCGTGGCCGGGTCATTGGCGGCTCATCTTCCATCAATGGCATGGTTTATGTCCGCGGCCATGCGTTGGATTACGACGGCTGGGCCAATGCGGGTGGTATGGAGGCCTGGTCCTATGCCCACTGCCTACCTTATTTTCGCAAGGCCGAGACGCGGGCCCAGGGCGGTGACCTCTACCGTGGCGACGCCGGCCCGCTGCACGTCAGCACCGGGGCGGGTCGCAATCCGCTTTACCAGGCATTCATGGAAGCCGGCCAGCAAGCCGGTTACCCTTACACCGCCGATATGAACGGGTACCAGCAAGAGGGCCTGGGGCCCATGGATATGACGGTGCACAAGGGGCGGCGTTGGAGTACCGCGATGGCCTATTTGCGGCCGGCCTGGAAGCGCAAGAACCTGGCGGTGCGTCTGCGCTGCCTGGTGACGCGGGTCATGTTCGAGGGCCTGGAGTCACGCCGGGCTGCGGGTATTGAGGTGTTCCATGAGGGACAGCTGCAGCAACTGCGCGCGACCAAAGAGGTGATTTTGTCGGGTGGTGCCATCAATTCGCCGCAACTGCTCAAACTGTCGGGTATTGGCAATCCGGCTGAACTGCAGCCTCTGGGAATTGCCGTGACGGTGGCCTCGAAGGGCGTCGGAGAAAACCTGCAGGATCACCTAGAGACCTATGTGCAGTTCGAGTGCACGCAGCCGATCACCCTGTTTTCTGCGCTCAAGCCCCTCAACAAGCTGAAAATTGGGGTGGAATGGCTTCTGTTTCGGACCGGATTGGGCGCGACCAACCATTTTGAGTCAGGCGGTTTCATCCGCAGCGAGGCTGGCGTGCGTCACCCAGACCTGCAGTACCATTTTTTGCCAATGGCCGTGCGCTACGACGGCAAGTCGCCTGCCACCTGCCACGGCTTCCAGGCCCATGTCGGCCCGATGCGGGCCACCAGCCGTGGCCACGTGCGCTTGCGGGATGCCCAGGCAACTACCCCGCCGCGAATTTTGTTTAATTACATGAGTACCGAGCAGGATCGCAAAGAAATGCGGGCCGCCGTGCGCTTGACACGGGAGATCTTTCAGCAAGCCGCCTTTGACGCTTTCCGTGGCGTCGAGTTGTCGCCCGGCATTCAGGTGCAAAGCGACGAGGAGATCGATGCGCACATCCGGGCCAATGCCGAGACCGCGTACCACCCATCAGGCACCTGCCGCATGGGCGCCGACGAGATGGCGGTGACGGATGCGCAGGGGCGGGTCCATGGCGTCGAGCGGCTGCGCGTGGTGGACGCCTCCATCATGCCGCGTGTGGTCAGTGGCAACCTGAATGCCCCGACCATCATGATGGCGGAGAAGCTGGCGGACGCGATTCGCGGCCACGCGGCGCTACCACCAACGCCTGTGCCGGTGTTCGAGCATCCGCATTACCTGTCGGCACAGCGTTGAGTAATCCTTGATGGCCGCCATTGACTCGGATTCCACGTCGCCCACTTCGTTGGAGGAACTGCTCGCCCCCTGGCCAGTAGCGGCGCGGTCCCGATTGGAGGCCCTGATCAGGCAGCATGCGCATCAGGGTGCGTTTGCCATCTTCGATGCGGATAACACCAGTTACCAGCATGACCTGCTGGGGGCCCTGTTGCCCTTCATGGAGAACAAGGGGATCCTGACCCGCGCCACCATGGCGCCGTCGCTGGCGGTGATTCCCTTTGACGACCTGCCAGGTCACCCCGAAACCCTGCACCGCTACTACCAGCGGCTGTGCGATTTGGATGATCAGATTTCCTACCCCTGGGCATCGCAGATCTTCGCCGGCTTTTCTCTGCGCGAACTCAAGCACCATCTCGATGATCTTTTGGCTCACAGCCAGCCGATCCCGGTCCAATCCCTGGTGGACGGCGAACTGCGGGCTGCCGTGGTCGAGCGGCCCCGCTTGTTGCGTGGTCAGCAAGCGCTGTACCAAGCCTTGATGGCGCATGGGATCGAGGTGTATGTGGTCAGCGCCGCCAGTGAAGAATTGGTGCGTATGGTGCTGGCGGACCCCCGCTACGGCTATGGCGTCAAGCCGCAAAACGTCATCGGGGTATCCTTGCTGCTGAAGGACCGTCAGACCGGCCAAGTGACGACGGCCCGTAAACTGATCAGCGAAGGCCGTTACCAGCCGGCCGACCTGCTCGACCATGAACTGACGCCCACCCTGTGGGCGCCGTTGCCATGGTACGAAGGCAAGCAGGCCGCCATCCACACCTATGTGCATCCCTGGAAGCGTCCGATGCTGGTGGCTGGCGACACGCCGGCCAGCGACGGGCCGATGTTGTTTCGCAGCGCCCACGTGGAGCAGGGTGCCTTGCGCTTGTTTGTCTCGCGCACGCAGCAGCATCTGCTAAGCATGGTGACCTTGCGTGACCAGCATGCCGCCGAGCAGCTGGCCCACGGCCTGAGCGTTACCGCCCATGACAATTGGCTGGTGGTTCAGCCACATGAGATCGGGTAAAGTCGTCGCCTGGGCCGTAGGCCCTGTCCTCCACTGAATGCCCATGACCACTGCCCAAACTGCTGCGCCATCCTCTAACCGTTTTTCCAGCCTGCTGGCATCGCGCCCGTGGCTCCTGGCCGATGGCGCCACCGGCAGCAACCTGTTTGATGTCGGCCTGATGTCTGGCGACGCCCCGGAACTTTGGAATGTTGAGCATCCCGACCGCATCAGCGCACTGCATCAAAGTTTTGTCGACGCCGGCGCTGACATCATTTTGACCAATAGCTTTGGCGGTACGGCTTACCGCCTGAAGCTGCACCACGCTGAGTCGCGCGTGGCCGAACTCAATGAAGCGGCTGCCCGCTTGGCACGTCAGGTGGCGGATGCGAGCGGCCGCATGGTGGCAGTTGCCGGCAGCATGGGACCTACCGGCGAAATCATGCAACCCATCGGGCCCTTGAGCTTTGAGTTGGCCAAGGAGGCGTTCGCCGAGCAGGCCCGTAGCCTGGCCGCTGGCGGAGTGGATGTGTTGTGGCTGGAGACGATGTCCTCCAAAGAGGAGGTCGAAGCGGCCGTAGCCGGCGCGGCCACGGTAGGCTTGCCGATCGTCTGCACCCTGAGTTTTGACACCAATGGTCGCACCATGATGGGCATCTCGCCCAGCGACTTTGCCGGCCTGGAGAAAACCCTGGTGCCGCGACTGGCGGCCTGCGGTACCAATTGCGGTATTGGCGCGTCCGAAGTGGTGGCCTGCATCCATAACCTGGCTGAAGCGATGGGGCCGGAGGTGGTGCTGGTGGCCAAGGGCAATTGCGGTATCCCGCAGTATGTCGATGGCGCCATCTGCTACAACGGCACGCCCGAGCTGATGTCGGTTTACGCCAAGATGGCGCTCGACGCCGGCGCCCGCATCATTGGCGGTTGTTGTGGCACGACCGCCAAGCACCTGCGTGCAATGCGCGACGCGCTGGAAGCCCATACGCCCGCGCTCAGCCCGGCGCTTGAGGCGATCGTGACCCAGCTAGGCGAGGTGTCAACAGGCGCGCGCGCCCAGTGGGCGGGCGAGCAGAGTCGCCTCGGTGGCGCAGCGCCCGGTGCCAATCTGGCACGCGGGCGTGGGAGGCGCTCGGGCGGCGCCTGACTCAGAGCAACTGGCGCGGAATTTTTTTGTTCCACTCCCGCACAAGGACCTGGGTGTCTCCCTCATAGGCTTCGAGCCGCCCGGTCACGTGCCAGTGGGTGAGCGTGGCGGTCATGGCCGAATAGGTCTCGGTGCGCACTTTCCAATCACCGCGTGAAGTCTCCATCGACCAGTGGCATGCCTGTCTGGCCGAAAGCGGGTCGTCAGGCAGGATGTTGTAGGTCTCGCGGCCGCAGCCCCAGGTCGTCAGGCCGTGTTCGTCAATCACGTTACGGCCAAAGTCATCGACGATGCTCATGCGGCGCTCGCCAGTGCGCTGGTCAACCACCAGTTCCCGCTTGTTCCAGGGTTTGTCCAGCACGGTCAGCTTGACGGCCGGCGCCGCCTCGGCCGGGGCAAACACCGGGGCGGTCTCCTGGCGCCCGGGTTTGCGCACCGGCACATCGATGTAGCTCGCTCCGGTTTGCACCGTCAGTGTGACCGGTTCCGGCGCAGGCCAGATCAGCGGCCAGTAGCTGGTTGAGATCGAGACCCGCAGGCGGTGGCCCTTGGGGATGCGGTAGGCCACATCGTCGAGCTGGATGCGCAGCGTGTAGGTTTTGCCTGGCGTCAGCGCCTCGGGGTGTTCGTGGCTGTCGCGGTGGCACAGGTTGGCCACGGCATAGCTCAGTCGGGACACGGCGCCGTCGGGCCACACCGCATTGAGCCGGACTGCGGCGAGGGCCACCGGCCGGTCGGCGCTGACCCGCAGGTTGAGCACGGCGGCCCCGACCAGATCGAGGTCCCGCGTCAAGGGGGCCGAGTCAAAGGTCAGCGAGCCCGAATCGTCCTGCCGTTGATCGCCCGGGAACTCCGGGCCCATCCAGATGATGCAGTACTCGCCGCTGTCGGCACCGGTGTGCTGCGGCGAGCTGATGCTGCGTCGGCTTTTGCCACCAGCTTCACGGCCCAGGCCGTCCTGGTTCAGGTGCCAGCGCTGCAGCTCAAGGCGGTCGGCCGGCCAGACCTGATCGCTGACCCAGCGGCCCGGAATGTGCGAGACCGAAGCGCCCGGTCGTCCCAGGTCCATGATGTAGGTTCGAAACGCCGGGTCCTGCTCGACGCCGGTCGGCTGCTCCTTCAACCAGCGATCCCACCAGCGCAGCGCTTCCTGCAGGAAGCCGATGCGCGGCTCGGGCACCGCGAAATGGGGGTACTTGTGGGCCCAGGGCCCGATGATGCCCTTAACCGGCGCCTGCACGCTGCTGACCAGGCGTGGCACGGCATTGGTGTAGGCATCGTTCCAGCCACCGATGGCCAGCACGGCGGCGTCAATAGCGCCTATGTCCTCGCACACCGAGCCGTGTTGCCAGTAGGCATCGCGGTGCGGGTGTTCTAGCCAAGGAATGGCTAGCAGGGGTTCGGCCTTCAGCCGTGCCAACCACATGTCGCGCCAGCGGTCGCCGACCAGCGCCGGGTCTGGCGGTCTGGACGAGTAGGCAAACATGGTGGCCGACCAACCCAGGTTTTCATTGAGCAGGCAGCCGCCTTTGTAGTGAATGTCGTCGCTGTAGCGGTCGTCAGTGGAGCACAGGGTGATGATGGCTTTGAGGCCTGGCGGACGGCGCGCGGCGACCTGCAGGCTGTTGAAGCCACCCCAGGAAATGCCCATCATGCCGACCTGGCCGCTGCACCAGGGTTGCTGCACCAGCCAGGCAATCACGGCTTCGGCATCGGCCAGCTCCTGCTCGGCGTATTCGTCGAGCATGATGCCGTCCGAGTCACCATTGCCGCGCATATCCACCCGCAAGCAGGCGTAGCCGTGGCCTGCCAGGTAGGGGTGGGTCAGGGCGTCTCGCACGATGGTGCCGTCGCGCTTGCGGTAGGGCAAGTACTCGAGCACCGCCGGCACTGGCCGCTTGTCAGCGTCGGCCGGGAGCCACATCCGGGTCGCGAGCTGGGTGCCGTCGGGCAGCGGAATGAACAGGTTGGGAATTTCCCGGACCTTGCGTGGAAACGACTTGATCGTCTTCATGGAGCCAGTGCCTTTATATTGATTGTCTCGACGGCCCGAGCATAAGTGAATCTCAGGGGCGCATCAACCGCACATGGCCGTCGCCCGGGCCGCCCTGCAAGTGCGCACTCATGGGGCCGACAAACTGCCGCGCCAGCTGATGGTGCAGTGCCGCCAGCGTGCCGGGTGCCGCCTGATGGTCGAGCAGGCTGCACACGATCTCAATGCTGCCATTGCTGTGTCTGAGAAATTCGACGGCACGGGTCTGGCAGGGCCAGTCGATCAGGGAGGCGGTGGTGATCTCCCAGAACCCGCCGGACGGCCCCGGGTGCGGCGTGATCTGGTGCAGGTGCCGATGGCCCACCAGCCAGGCCACCACGCAGGCATGCCGGTGTGCCACGGTGGTCAGGGCCTGGGCGTGCAGGCGCCCGGCAGCGTCGCCGTGGGTATTGGTCAGCGAGGCCGAGCCGTGGTGGCTGGCCAGGATCGCGATGCGGCCGGTCTCCACCTCGGCCAGCCGCTGCTCCAGCCAGGCCAACTGCTGCTGCCCGACACTGCCCTGGTAGTTGCCGCCCGGGTGGTTGGTGTCAAGCAGGATCAGGCGCGCGTGCTCGGTGTCGATGACGGTGTCGCTGCAGCGCTGGCGGACATGGGCCGGCCCGTAGCCCAGCGCACCCTGCGCCACATGGGCCTGCAGCCAGTCGGCCATGCTGACCGCGCGGCGCGCCGGGTTGGCCGGGATGGTGCGCCCCGCGCCCATGGAAAAAGCCGCGGGCGCCGCCAGGAATTCAGCTTCGGGTTCGGCGGGCTGAAAACCAGCGGGCCGCGCCAACGCCTTGGCTGTTCCCGTGGCGATCTGCTCGCTGGCAGGGTCCGGCCACGCCATGCCCTGGCGCATCACGTCATGGTTGCCGGGCAGGCTGGCCCAGGGCAACCCCAAGCCGGGTGAGACCACGGGCGCGCTGCAACGGGCCAAAAAATCCGCCATGGCCGGGTAGCCCTGCGGCTTCCAGCGGTCGGGAACATCGGGCTCAGGGCACCAAAAGGGCCAGGGCGCGGCCCCGCTCACCGACGACGGGTCCTGCACCCCGCCAAAGGCGCTCAGCGCCGTCTGCCCACCGCCCAGGATCGTGAGGTAGGTGGTCAGCTCATTGGCCTGGGCGTTGTCGATGTTGTCACCAGTGCTCAGCGCCAGATCAAACGGCCGCCCGCTCCACGGTGCCAGCGGCTGCAAGCGTAGGCGCTGTACATGGGCGGCCAGGGTCCAGTGCGTCAGGGCTTCGTACGGCCGGTGCATGTGCAGCATGCCTTGCCAATGAGGCTCGTGGGCCAGCAGTTCAATCCACTCGGCGCGGGCGGGCGATACCGTGTCGATCACATGGGCATCGCTGAGGTGCAGCAGATTGAGCAGGCTCCTGGCCGGCTTGCTGCCGACCTGACCACCCAGGTCGAAGCGCGGCAGGTGGAATGGGTGGGACAGGCGGGGTGGTTGTTGCAACATGGTGGGTAGCCGAAGGCCTTGGGCGGCGGCTACCGAGTATCAGCGGCCCGGTTGCCCGGGTCAAATTCAGGTTAAACCCAGGCGCCGGGACTGGTGGCACACTCTCGGCCTGAACCGCTCGCTCCCACCCCTACCAACGCCACCACGCCATGACCGCCAGCCCCCACCTCCCGCCTGCTTCCAAGACCTATCTGGTGGGGGTGGACACCGGGGGCACCTACACCGACGCGGCCATCATTGACGCCGACAGCCACCGCGTGATCTCGTCCGCCAAAGCCATCACGACCAAGGGCGATCTGGCCATCGGTGTGGCCGAAGCCATCACACGGGCGGTTGGCTTGTTGCCGCAGGGCCTGCAGCCGCAAGACATCTCGCTGGTGTCGGTATCGACCACCCTGGCCACCAATGCCGTGGTGGAAGGCCATGGCAGCGCGGTCGGCGTGGTGTTGATCGGTTTTGACGCGGCCATGGTGACGCGCACCGGCATCGCCCAGGCCTTCCCCGGCATGCCGGTTGAGACGGTGGCCGGCGGGCACGACCACAACGGCGACGCCCGCGTGCCGCTGGACTTGGAGGCGCTGGAAGCGGCGCTTTCGCGCATGGCCGACAAGGTCGATGCCTTTGCGGTCGCCTCAGCCTTTGCCGTGCGCAATGCGGCGCATGAGCATGCGGCGCGAGAGCTGATTGTGGCGCGCACCGGCAAACCGGTGACGCTCTCGACCGAGCTGTCCTCGTCGCTGGATGCGCCGCGCCGCGCGCTGACGGCGGCGCTCAATGCCCGGCTGATCTCCCGCGTCAGCCACCTGATCGAGGCCGTGCGCCGCGCCATGGCGCAGTTGCAGATTCGCTGCCCGCTGATGATCGTCAAGGGTGACGGCACGCTGGCGCTGGCCGAATCGGTGGTGACACGACCGATTGAAACCGTGCTGTCAGGCCCGGCTGCGAGTCTGGTCGGGGCCCAGTGGCTGTCGGGGCTGGACAGCTTCATCCTGTCGGACATGGGCGGCACCACCACCGACCTCGGCGTGTTGCTCAACGGGCGACCCCGCGTGGCGCTGGAGGGTGCTGAAGTCGGCGGCTGGCGCACCATGGTGCGGGCCATCGATGTCCGAACCATCGGTCTGGGTGGCGACAGCGAAGTGCTGCTGGGGCCGCAGGGCAAGCTGACCGTCAGCGCGCAGCGCATTGTGCCGGTGGCCCTGCTCGGTGCACGCTACCCCGAGTTGATCGCTCTGCTGGAGGCCGATCTGGCCGATGTCGATGGCGGCAACTCGATGCAGGGGCGCTTTGTCTTGCTGCCCTTTGGCGCCCGGGCCGATGCGCCCACCGGTGAGCTGACAGCGCGTGAGCGTGAGGTCTTGCAGCAGGTCGGCGAGCGCCCGCAGGCGCTGCGCAAGCTGGCCAACTCACTGGCGGCACAGCGTGCCATCAGCTCGCTCCGGCGCAAGGGCCTGATCCAGCTCAGTGGCTTCACGCCATCGGACGCTGCCCATGTGCTCGGGTTGCAGGCCAACTGGTCGAGCGCGGCGGCGAACCTGGCGGGTCAGCTGTCGGCCCGCCTGCGCGACATGAAGTTTCCAACGCCAGAGCGCACCGAGCAATTCGCACGCGATGTCTGGAACGAAACCGTGCGCCTGACGGGTCGTGCCATTTTGGACACCGCCATGGGCATGACGCCGGTGGACAGCACCTTGGTCGATGCCGTCTGCCGCGGCAATGCCTTGGTCGGGCTGTGTGCGATCAGCCTAAAGCCCAGCGTGCCGGTGGTGGCAGTGGGTGGGCCGGTCAAGGTGTACTACCCCGAAGTAGCGCGGCGCCTGGGCTGCGACATCGTGTTTCCGGATTACTGTGACGTGGCCAATGCGGTCGGCGCCGCCACCGGCGTGGTGGCGCAGACGGTGGTGGTGCGTGTGGCTGGTGATGGCAGCGGTGTGTTTGTACTGCATTCGACCCTGGGTACCCTGCAGTTTCGTGACCCGACCGAAGCCCTGAGCCGGGCCACCGAGATGGCGCGCGAGGCGGCTCGGACGGCGGTGATGGCCATGGGCGCATCCACGCCCGAGGTCCAGCTCACAGTGCAAAAGACCATGCTGCCCAATGCCAGCAGCGACACCGGACTGCTGGAGGCGGTGATCACCGCCGAGGCGATCGGCCGGCCCAATGCGGCCGCCTGAGCCGCCGCAGCGGGCCGCTTCAGTGCGCTAAGGTACCCGGGTCGCCGGTGTGCAGCAGGCGTCGTACCGTGGCCAGGCCCTGGGCCAGCTGGTCCAGGTTGCGGGCGCTGTTGAGGCTGATGCGGATGGCGCGGGGTGCGGTCGTGCGGCCGGCGGCGAACTGGTCAGAGGTCCTGACCAGCACGCCGTGCTGGCGCAGCGCGGCGGCGAAGGCCTGCGACGTCCAGGGCTCGGGCAAGGGTAGCCAGAGGTGGGGGTGTTCGGGCTGCCAGCGGTAGTCCAGTCCCGCCAGCAGTGGATGCGCCGCTTGCTGGCGCTCGGCCAACTGCTGCCGCTGCAGGGCAATCAAGCGCTGGGCCTCGCCGTTGCTGAGCCACTGGGTGGCGATCTCGGGCATCAGCGGCGCCACCATCCAGCAATCGGCCCGGATGCTGGCGGCCACTTTGTCCAGCCAAGCTGGTGACGCCTCCAGAAAGCCGACACGCAAGCCCGGCGCCAGCACCTTGCTCAGGCTGGCCATCAAGAAGCTTTGCTCGGGCACCAGGCTAGAGATTGCCGGTGGCGGTTCGCGCAGGACGGCAGCATGCACCACGTCTTCCAGCAAGAACAGGCCGCGGCGCCGGACCACCGCTGCGATGGCCTCGCGGCGGACACGGCCCATGGTGCTGGTGGTCGGGTTGTGCAGCGTTGGCGAGCAAAACAGCAGCTTGCCATGAAAGGTCTGGACGGCACGGTCCAGGGCATCGGGCAGCAGGCCTTCGTCGTCCATGGCCACGCCAATCACCTGCAAGCGCAGCGACCGCGCCAGGGTCAGCAAGCCCGGGTAGGTGAGCGATTCGGTCAGTAGGGTGTCGCCGGGTCGGGCAATGGTTCGCAGCACGCCGGCCAAGGCATGTTGGGCGCCGTGCGTCACCATCACGCGGTGCCAGTCGCCACCGGTGCCAAAGCGGCGCAGCCAGTCGGCGCCAATCCGGCGGTGCCGTGCCATGCCGGCTTCGGGCTGGTAGCGCAGCAGCTCGGCCAGGCGCTCAGGGTCCAGCCGCAATTGCTCAAACACCCCCAGCAGCGCCTGCGGCTCGTCGGTCGGGATGGCGACGTTGTAGGCCAGGTCAATCGGGGCTTGGTCAGCGTCGGGGCCGGCTGCAAGGGCCCCGGCATCGAGATAGCGCACATAGGTGCCGTCACCGACACGTGCGGTGGCCAGGCCGCGCCGCTCCAGGCTGGCGTAGGCCCGGCTCACGGTGCCGGTGGTCACCCCCAGCCGTTTGGCCAGCACCCGGTGCGGCGGCAGCTTGTCGCCAGCGGCCAGCTGACCGGTCAAGATGGTCTGCGACAGCTCGGAGGCGATAGCGTGGTATTTGGGTGTCGTCACAGCAAGTGCTGCAGGCGGGGCAGGGCGGCGCAGCTCGTGTTCAGTAGTGCGGTGGCGTGATCACCCACAGCACCCGCGTCGGGACATCGGCCGGGTTGGCGCAGCGGTGCACCTCTGCGCTCTTGAACGAAAAGCTGTCGCCCGTCTCCAGCCGG
>CAJAXU010000526.1 GCA_903948045.1 uncultured beta proteobacterium
GCCTATGTGTTTGACAACCTGCAGAGCTTTCTCGACATCTACCACGCCGGCACCCTGGTGCTCAAGACCGAGCAGGATTTCTACGACATGGCCAGCGCCTACATGGCCCGCGCGCAGGCCGACCAGGTGCTGCACACCGAGATCTTCTTTGACACCCAGACCCACACCGGCCACGGCCTGACTGCCGAAGTGGTCATCAACGGCCTGCACCGCGCCTGTGCCGATGCACCGGCCCGCTTCGGCATGACGGCCTCGCTGATCCTGTGCTTCTTGCGGCACCTGAGCGAAGCCGAGGCCTTTGAGTGCCTGGAGCAGGCGCTGCCGCTGCGCGACAAGATTCTGGGCATCGGCCTGGCGTCCAGCGAAGTGGGTCACCCGCCGGAGAAGTTTGCCCGTGTGTTTGCCCGGGCGCGCGAGCTGGGTTTTCGGCTGGTGGCGCATGCCGGCGAGGAGGGGCCACCGGCCTACATCTGGAGCGCGCTCGATGTGCTCAAGGTGGAGCGCATTGACCATGGCGTGCGAGCGATTGAAGACGCGGCCCTGATGCAGCGCCTGGTCCAAGACCGCATCCCGCTCACGGTCTGTCCGCTGTCCAACCTCAAGCTGCGCGTGGTTGACACCCTGGGTCAGCACCATCTGCAGCGCCTGCTCGACGCCGGCATCATGGCCACGGTCAACTCCGACGACCCGGCTTACTTTGGCGGCTATCTCAATGAAAATTTCAGTCAGACTTTTGCCGCGCTGCCGATGACGGCGGCCCACGCCTATGCGCTGGCGCGCAACAGCTTTGACGCCAGCTTCATCGAAGAGGGCGCGCGCCGCGCGCATGTGGCGCGGCTCGATGCGCTGTTTGAGTCCCTTGTCTGACGCCCGAGCCGCCATGCAGGGCTACCGTGCCGCGCTCTTGCGCTTTGACCCGGCGGCTGATCCAAAGCAGTCCGCCATCTATGAGGCGGACGGCCTGCTGGTGGTCGGCCCTGATGCCCGCGGCACCCAGGTGGTGCAAGCGGCTGGCGACTGGGCCACGCTAGCGCCGCGCTTTCCCGGCCTGGTGGTGGAGCATCTGCCGGGGCGCCTGATCGCGCCGGGCTTTGTTGACCTGCACCTGCATTACCCGCAGACCAATGTCATCGGCTCGCCGGCTGACGGCCTGCTGCCCTGGCTGGACAACTACACATTTCCCGAAGAGCAGCGCTTCGAGTCGCCTGAGTACAGCGCCGCCGAGGCCGCGTTCTTCTTGGATGAACTGCTGCGCCATGGCGTCACCACGGCGCTCAGCTTTGCCACCTCGCACCCGGCCTCGGTGCAGGCGCTGTTCACTGCTGCGCAGCAGCGCCAGATTCGGTTGATCACCGGCCTGTGCCTGATGGACCGCCATGCGCCGGCCGGCCTGCTCAACCGGGCCGGATCCGCCACGGATGCCACCGAGCAAAGCCTGATCGACTCCGAACGCCTGCTGCAGCAGTGGCAAGGTGTGGACCGGCTCGGCTACGCCATCACGCCGCGCTTTGCCCCCACCTCTACAGACGCGCAGCTGCGCGGCGCCGGCCAACTGGCGGCGCGCTACCCGGAGGCCTGGGTGCAGTCGCATGTGGCAGAGAACCGCGACGAGATCGCCTGGGCGCGGGCGCTGTTCCCGCAGTCGCGCAGCTACTTGGCGACTTACGCTGACTTCGGCCTGATGCGCGAGCGCTCGGTCTATGCCCACTGCATCCATTTCGACGACGACGACCGGGCCTTGATGCGCGAGACCGGCGCGGCAGCAGCCGTCTGCCCCACCAGCAACCTGTTTCTGGGAAGCGGTTTTTTTGACTACGCGGCGGCCGACCGGGCCGGTTTCCGGTACGGCTTGGCCAGCGACGTGGGTGGCGGTACCTCGTTCAGCCCGTTCCATACGATGCTTGCTGCCTATTACGTTGGGCGTGAAGGGCAGGCCAAGCCCGGCCTGTCGCTGTCGCCGCAACAGCTGTGGTGGCAGCACACCGTGGGCGCGGCGCAGGCCCTGGGGCTGGGCGGGCGCGCGGGCGGGCCGGCTGTGGGCAACCTGCAGCCGGGTTGCGATGCTGACTTTGTGGTGCTGAACCCGCAGGCCACGCCGCTGCTGGCGCGGCGCACCGCCCGCGCCGCCACGCTGGACGAACTGCTGTTTGCCCTGATCGTGCTCGGCGACGACCGGGTTGTTGAGCGCACCGTGATTTCACAAGCGTTTTAGGCCTCTAGCCCTTGTCGCGATTGGTTGAGTAGCTATTGAAGTTATAGCGTTCATGAGCTGAAGATTACAATCGGTTCAACCCAGGAGATTTGTTCACATGACGATCAAGAGCGACAAATGGATACGCCGCATGGCCGAGACCACCGGCATGATCGAGCCCTTCGAGCCACGCCAGATCCGCGAGCGCGACGGTAACAAGATCATTTCCTACGGCACCAGCAGCTACGGCTACGACATCCGCTGCGCGCCCGAGTTCAAGGTTTTCACCATTATCCACAGCACCGTGGTGGACCCGAAAAATTTTGACGAAAAGAGTTTTGTCGATTTCCACGACGATGTCTGCATCATCCCGCCCAACAGCTTTGCACTGGCGCGCACCCTGGA
>CAJAXU010000527.1 GCA_903948045.1 uncultured beta proteobacterium
CTGGTAACTCAGCACCCGGCCCTGGCGGTCCACGCGCGCCAGCACCATCTCGCCCGATGCCACGTGTTCGCCCACAAGGTCGAGGATGTTCACATGGTGCGTCACCAGAATCAGGGCTTTGCCTGTCTTGGCGCGCAGTTTGTCGGCCACGAAGGCACGCAAGGCGGTGGTCGAGGCGCCAGCCAGTTGGGGGTTGTTAAAAAACGAGGCCAGCGAGGCTTCACTAACGGCTGGCCCCAGATCGAGCAGGCGGGCCGTTTCCTGACAGCGGCACCAGGGGCTGGTGAACAGGGCGGCCTCGGTCACGCCTTGTTGTTTGAGCCAAGTGCCCAGGGCGCGCGCCTGCTGCCGTCCGGCGGCGTCCAGGTTGCGCTGCGTGCTGCAGTCGCCCAGGCGCAGGTTGGGCGGGTCACCCACGCCCGGCGCCTCGGCGTGGCGCATCAGCAGCACATGGTCGCCCGCGCGCAGTTTGTCGGCCAACTCGGACGCCGAAGCTGGCAGCACCAGGCTCAGCGCGGCACAGGCCAGCAAAAAAATCAGTTTCAGCATGTCCGCACTATGCCAGAGCGCCAGGCCGCTTGCAGTAGCATGCGGCATGCCCGTTATCCGCTCCCGCATCGTCACCAAAAGCGCGGCCTTTGCCGCCAATACCCAACGCATGGCCGAGCTGCTGGCCGAGGTGCGCCGGCTTGAAGGCCTGGTAATTGCCGAGTCCGAATCCAAACGCAGCAAATTTGAGGTGCGCGGCCAGTTGCTGCCGCGCGAGCGGGTAGCGCGCCTGCTCGACCGCGGCTCGCCGTTTCTGGAACTCAGCCGGCTGGCCGGCCTGGGCATGCATGACGATGACGGCAGTAAAAGCGTGATGGGCGGCGGCTCCATCGTGGGCATTGGCACGGTGGCGGGCAAACGCTGCCTGGTGTCGGCCAACGACAGCGCGGTCAAGGGCGGCACAGTAGCGCCGATGGGCCTGCGCAAGGCGCTGCGCGCGCAGCAGATCGCGCTGCAGCACAAGCTGCCCATGGTGCATCTGGTGGAGAGCGGTGGTGCCAACCTGCTGTACCAGAGCGAGATTTTTGTCGAAGGCGGGCGCAGTTTTGCCAACCAGGCGCGCATGTCGGCGGCAGGCCTGCCGCAGATTTCGGTGGTGCACGGCTCGTCCACCGCCGGCGGCGCCTACCTGCCGGGCCTGTCCGATTACGTGATTTTGGTGCGCGGGCGCTCCAACATCTTTTTGGCCGGCCCGCCACTGGTGAAAGCCGCCATGGGCGAGGACAGCACCGAGGAGGAGCTGGGCGGCGCCCAGACCCATGCCAGCGTGACCGGCCTGGGCGAGTACCTGTGCGAGGACGACGCCCACGCCATCGCCCTGGCGCGCGAGGTCTTGGACAAACTGCGCTGGGACGCTGCGGCGCCCGAGCCGGCCTGCGCCGCGCCGCTGTACGACGAGCAAGAGCTGCTGGGCCTGGTGCCGGCCGACGAGCGCGAGCCCTACGACGTGCGCGAGGTGATGGCGCGCCTGGTGGATGGCTCGGACCTGCTGGAGTTCAAGGCCGACTACGCGCCCGAACTGATCTGCGGCCATGCCCGGCTGCAGGGCCGGCTGGTGGGCCTGCTTGGCAACAACGGCCCGATCCAGCCGCAGGGCAGCGCCAAGGCCGGTCAGTTCATCCAGCTGTGCGACCAAAGCGGCACGCCGCTGGTCTTTCTGCAAAACACCACCGGCTACATGGTGGGAGCGGCGGCCGAGCGCGCCGGCGCCATCAAGCACGGCGCCAAGATGATTCAGGCCGTGGCCAACGCCCGCGTGCCCAAGTTCACCGTGGTGCTGGGCGGCTCGTATGGCGCGGGCAATTACGGCATGTGCGGCCGGGGCTTTGACCCCAACTTCATTTTTGCCTGGCCCACGGCGCGCACGGCTGTGATGGGCGGGGCGCAGGCAGCCGGCGTGATGGACATCGTGAACCGGGCCAAATTGGGCCGCGCCGGCACGGCGGTCAATGAGGCCGCCCTGCAGGCCATGTCGGACGGCCTGCGCCAGCGGCTCGACACCGAATCCACCGCGCTGTTTGGCACCGCGAGGCTGTGGGACGACGGCATCATCGACCCGCGCGACACGCGCCGCTACCTGGGCTTGTGCCTGGCGCTGGCGGACGAGGCGCAGGCGCGGCAACTGCGCCCCAACACCTTTGGCGTGGCCCGGCTATGAGCTTTTCGCGAATCCTGATCGGCAACCGCGGCGAAATTGCCTGCCGCATCATCCGCACGGCCCAAGACCTGGGCTATGAAACTGTGGCGGTGTTCAGCGATGCCGATACCGACGCGCCCCATGTGCAGCTGGCCGACATGGCGGTGCGCATCGGCCCGGCGCCGGCCGCCGAGTCGTACCTGAGCATTGAGGCCCTGCTGGCCGCCGCGCGCA
>CAJAXU010000528.1 GCA_903948045.1 uncultured beta proteobacterium
ATCAACAGCGTGGTGCCTTCCTGATTCACCAGATGGCGCAGCGCCAGCCGCTCGATCAGCCAGGCCACCACAAACATGATCATCCCGGCCACCACAAAGGCCGCCAGCGTGGTCAGCACCGGGTTGTTCAGCGCCGACCAAAGTGGAATCCATTCGGCAAAGCGGGCCATAGCCAGCGCCGCAAACAGCACCATGGCGCCCTGCGCGAAATTGAACACGCCCGAGGCTTTGTAGATCAGCACGAAGCCGAGCGCCACCAGCGAGTACAGCATGCCGGCCATCAGGCCGCCCAACAGAGTTTCAAGAAAAAATGCCATATGTTTCAGTGACTCGTGCCCAGATAGGCGCTGATCACTTCCTGGTTGTTGCGTACTTCATCGGGCGTGCCGTCGCCAATCTTTTTGCCGTAGTCCAGCACCACCACCCGGTCGGAGATGTCCATCACCACGCCCATGTCGTGCTCGATCAGCACCACCGTGGTGCCGAACTCTTCGTTCACATCGAGCACGAAGCGGCACATGTCCTGTTTTTCTTCGACGTTCATGCCGGCCATGGGCTCATCAAGCAGCAGCACCTTGGGCTCCATCGCCAGCGCACGACCCAAGTCAACGCGTTTTTGCAGGCCGTAGGGCAGTTGGCCGACCGGCGTTTTGCGGTAGGCCTGGATTTCCAGGAAGTCAATGATGTGCTCGACAAACTCGCGGTGGCGATCTTCCTCGCGCTGGGCCGGGCCGATGCGCAGCGCCTGCAGAAACAGGTTGCTCTTGATGCGCAGGTTGCGCCCGGTCATGATGTTGTCGATCACGCTCATGCCCTTGAACAGCGCCAGGTTCTGGAAGGTGCGGGCAATGCCCATCACCGCCACCTGGTGGCTGTCCATGTGGTCAAAGGTCTGGCCGCGGAAAGCGATCGTGCCCTGCTGCGGGGTGTAGACGCCGTTGATGCAGTTGAGCATGGAGCTCTTGCCCGCGCCATTGGGGCCGATGATGGCGCGCACCTCGTGCTCGCGCACGTCAAAGGAGATGTCGGTCAGGGCTTTGACGCCGCCAAAACTTAAAGAGATGTTCTTGACGTCAAGAATGACGTCGCCGATTTTCTTGGCACTCATGCTGCGGCCTTTACCGGGGCGAAGGTCTTGGCGTCGTCGATGCGCAGCGTGGCGCTGACGCTGCCGGTCCGGCCATCCTCGAACTTGACCTGGGTTTCAATGAACTGGGTGGTGGCGCCGCCATACAGCGCATCGACCAGGGCCAGGTATTTGTCGGCAATGAAGCCACGCCGGACCTTGTTGGTACGGGTCAGCTCGCCGTCGTCGGCGTCAAGCTCTTTGTGCAGCACCAAAAAACGGCTGACCTGGCTGCCGGCCAGCAAGGTGTCGGCGCTGAGGTCGGCGTTGACCTTTTCCACGCAGTCCTTGATCAGCTGGTAGACCTCGGTTTTTTGCGCCAGGTCGGTGTAGCCGGCGTAGGGCAGATTGCGGCGCTCAGCCCAGTTGCCCACCGCGTCA
>CAJAXU010000529.1 GCA_903948045.1 uncultured beta proteobacterium
TAGCGTTTGACGCGGAAGTTGTCGTTGCGCGCGCTGTCTTCAGGCAGGGCGCCGCGCTGCAGCTTCATCTTGTGCGCCGTTTGCCAGGTGCGCAGGATCACTTCGCCGACGCGGCCCATGGCCTGGCTGTCACTGCTCATCATGCTGATGGCGCCCAGGTCATGCAGCACGTCTTCAGCGGCGATGGTCTCGCGGCGGATGCGGCTTTCGGCAAAGGCCAGGTCTTCGGCAATGCCAGCGTCGAGGTGGTGGCAGACCATCAGCATGTCCACGTGCTCGTCCAGCGTGTTCACCGTGTAAGGCATGGTCGGGTTGGTGGAACTCGGCAAGAAATTGGCCTCACCCACCACGCGCAGGATGTCGGGGGCGTGTCCGCCGCCGGCGCCCTCGGTGTGGAAGGCACATAAGCCCCGGCCTTTGGTGGCGGCGATGGTGTTCTCGACAAAGCCCGACTCGTTCAGGGTGTCGGAGTGGATCGCCACCTGGGTGTCGGTGGCGTCGGCCACGTCCAGACAGTTGCTGATGGCGGCCGGGGTGGTGCCCCAGTCCTCGTGCAGCTTCAGGCCGATCACGCCGGCATCGATCTGCTCGTGCAGCGCGGCGGGCAGGCTGGCGTTGCCCTTGCCCAGGAAACCCAAGTTCATCGGGAAGGCGTCGGCCGCCTGCAGCATGCGCTCGATGTTCCAGGGGCCGGGCGTGCAGGTGGTGGCAAAGGTGCCGGTGGCCGGCCCGGTGCCGCCGCCCATCATGGTGGTGACCCCGCTGGCCAGGGCCTCCTCGATTTGCTGCGGGCAAATGAAGTGGATGTGGCTGTCGATGCCGCCGGCGGTGACGATGTTGCCCTCGCAGCTGATGATTTCGGTGCCAGGGCCGATGATGATGTCCACACCGGGTTGCACATCGGGGTTGCCGGCCTTGCCGATGGCCACGATGCGCCCGCCTTTTAGGCCAATGTCGGCCTTGACGATGCCGCTGTGGTCGACGATCAGCGCATTGGTCATGACGCAGTCCACTGCCCCCTCATGGCGCGTGCGCTGCGACTGCGCCATGCCGTCACGGATGGTCTTGCCGCCGCCAAACTTCACCTCCTCGCCGTAGCCGCCGGCGCGCAGGGTGTAGTCCTGCTCCACCTCGATCAGCAGGTTGGTGTCGGCCAGCCGCACCCGGTCGCCCACGGTGGGGCCAAAAATTTCCGCGTAGGCGCGGCGCCCGATTGTTGCCATCAAAGCTGTCCTTGCACCAAGCCACGAAAACCAAACACCTGCCGTGCGCCGGCATAGTCCACCAGCTCGACCGTGCGCTGCTGGCCCGGCTCAAAGCGCACCGCCGAGCCAGAGGGAATGTTCAGCCGCATGCCGTGCGCGGCGGCGCGGTCAAAGCCGAGCGCGCCATTGGTTTCGGCAAAGTGGTAGTGCGAGCCGACCTGGATCGGCCGGTCGGCGGTGTTGCGCACCACCAGGGTCAGGCTGCGCCGGCCCGGGTTGATCGGGTGGTCGGGGCCGTCGGCCATGATTTCGCCGGGAATCATGGCCGCCTCACTTGCCATGGCGCGACAGCCAGACCGCCAGCGCCACCAAGGCACCCACGGTCACAAAACCCCAGGTGTCCGAGGCATGCCAATGGCTGCCGCTAAGGCCGTGGCCGTCATGGGCAAATACGGCTCCAGGCCACGTGGCCATTGCATTTATTGCTACAAAAACGATATTTTTCAGTGTGGTGCGCTTCATGGTGGGCTGATGGCGGTTGGAGAGGTCAAACAATCGGCTGGTGCACGGTGACGAGCTTGGTGCCGTCCGGGAAGGTGGCTTCGACCTGGATGTCCGGAATCATCTCGGCGATGCCGTCCATCACGTCGTCGCGCGTCAGCACGGCGCGGCCCTCGCTCATCAGCTGGGCCACGGTCTTGCCATCGCGGGCGCCTTCCATAACGGCGGCACTGATCAGGGCCATGGCTTCGGGGTAGTTGAGCTTGAGGCCGCGTGCCTTGCGCCGCTCGGCCAGCAGGGCGGCGGTGAACAGGAGCAGCTTGTCTTTTTCGCGGGGTGTGAGTTCCATGCCCAATAGTATGCAATAGCCGTGCCGTGGCACGAAACCTGCACCACCAGGCTGTGACCCCTGCTGCCGATCCTGCTCCCCCGCCTGCCGCGCCCCAGCGCATTACACTGGTGCGGCGTGATTACAACGCCTGGGTCGGCAGCGAAACCCTGGAAGATTACGCGCTGCGCTTCACGCCCCAGCGCTTTCGCAAGTGGTCGCCCTGGCGTGTGGCCAACACCGCTTTTGGCGCCGCCAGCTTTCTGATTCTGGAGGCGGTTGGTGCCACCCTGCTGGTGCAGTACGGCTTCACCAATGCACTTTGGGCCATTCTGGTCACTGGCCTGATCATCTTTCTGGCCGGCCTGCCGATCAGCATTTACGCTGCGCGCTACGGGCTGGACATGGATTTGCTCACCCGCGGCGCGGGCTTTGGCTACATCGGCTCCACCCTGACCTCGCTGATCTACGCCACGTTCACCTTCATCTTCTTCGCGCTGGAGGCGGCTGTGATGGCCTATGCGCTGGAGCTGGCGCTGGGCATTCCGCCGCGCTGGGGTTATCTGGTGTGCGCCCTGGTGGTGATCCCGCTGGTCACGCATGGTGTCTCGGCCATCAGCCGCTTGCAGCTCTGGACCCAGCCGCTGTGGTTGCTGCTGCTGCTGGTGCCCTACGTTGCGGTGGCGTTGCTGGACCCCGGTGCGTTGGCGGGCGTGGTGCACTACAAAGGGGAGCAAGCCACCGCAGCTGGCTTCGATCTGCACCTGTTTGGGGCGGCATTGACGGTCGGCATCGCCTTGATCACGCAAATGGGCGAGCAGGCCGACTACCTGCGCTTCATGCCGGCGCAGACACCCGCCACCCGCTGGCGCTGGTGGCTGGCGGTGCTGGCCGGCGGACCAGGCTGGGTGGTGCTGGGCGTGCTCAAGATGCTGGGTGGCGCCTTGCTGGCTTACTTGGCGATCAGCCATGCAGTGCCAGTGGAACGCGCGGTAGACCCCAACCAGATGTACCTGGCGGCCTACGAGTACGTGTTCCCTCACTATGGCTGGGCGGTGGCGGCCACCGCGCTGCTGGTGGTGGTGTCGCAGCTCAAGATCAATGTCACCAATGCCTATGCCGGCTCGCTGGCCTGGTCCAATTTTTTCTCGCGGCTCACCCATAGCCACCCGGGCCGGGTGGTCTGGGTGGTGTTCAACACAGCCATCGCCTTCATGCTGATGGAAATGAATGTGTTTGAGGCGCTGGGCGAGGTGCTGGGCCTGTATTCCAACATCGCGATTGCCTGGATGATGGGGGTGGTGGCTGACCTGGTGATCAACAAGCCGCTCGGGCTGTCGCCACCCGGCATCGAGTTCAAGCGCGCCCACCTGTATGACATCAACCCGGTGGGTGTGGGCGCGATGGCGCTGGCCTCCCTGCTGTCGGTCACCGCCCACCTGGGTCTGTTTGGGCCGCTGGCCCAGGCTTTTTCGGCGCTGATTGCGCTGGTGACGGCACTGGTGACCTCGCCGCTGATCGCCTGGGCCACCGGCGGGCGCTATTACATCGCGCGTTCCAGCCCGGTACTGCCATCGGTGCAGCGCTGCGTCATTTGCGAGCGCGACTACGAGGGGCCTGACATGGCCCATTGCCCGGCTTACCAGGGCCCAATCTGTTCGCTGTGCTGCACCCTGGACGCGCGCTGCGGCGACCTCTGCAAACCCCACGCCAGCCTGGGGGCGCAATGGTCGGCGGCGTTGCGGCGCTTGATGCCGCGCCCGTTGTGGCCCTACCTTGACCGCGGCCTGGGCTATTTTTTGTTGCTGATGCTGGTGATTGCCCCCGTGTTAGCCAGTGTGTTTGGCCTGCTGTACCACCAGGAGCTGCGCGGCCTGGCGCCGTTACGGCTGGAAGACGCCCCGTGGCTGGCGCCGCAGGCGGCCCTGTATGCGGGTTTTGTCAAGGCTTACCTGGCCCTGCTGGTGATCGCCGGGCTGGTGGCCTGGTGGGTGGTGCTGGCGCACAAGAGCCGGCAAGTGGCGCAGGAAGAATCCAACCGGCAGACCCATTTGCTGATGCGCGAGATTGAATCGCACCGGCAGACCGACGCCGAGTTGCAGGCGGCACGCCAGCTGGCCGAGCGCGCGCGCGCGGCCGCCGACCAGGCTAACCAGGCCAAAAGCCGCTACATCAGCACCATCAGCCACGAGCTGCGCACGCCGCTCAACAGCATCCTGGGCTATGCCCAACTCATGGGTGAAGACGCCACGATCCCGCCGCACCGTAAGCAGGCGGTGGCGGTGATCCGGCGCGGTGGCGAGCACCTGCTGTCGCTGATCGAGGGCACGCTCGACATTGCCCACATCGAGAGCGGCAAACTCACGCTGCAGGTACGACCGATGCACTTTGACAACCTGATGGTCGAAGTCGCAGCCATGTTCGAGCTGCAGGCGCAGGCCAAGGGCCTGGCTTTCGAGTACCAGCCCGAGGGCAGCCTGCCGGCCGTGGTGCGGGGCGACGAAAAGCGGGTGCGCCAGATCCTGATCAACCTGCTGGGCAACGCCATCAAGTTCACGGCGCAGGGCCGGGTGAGTTTGCGCGTGCGGCATGCGCGTGAGATGGCGGTGATCGACATCGCCGACACCGGGCCGGGTTTGTCGGCCCAGGAGCAAACGCGCATTTTTGAGCCGTTCAGCCGCAGCGCCGTGCCCGGCGCCGAACCGGTTGCCGCGCCCGGCGCTGGTCTGGGCCTGACGATTGCCAAGATGCTCACCGACCTGATGGGCGGCGAGCTGACCCTGAGCAGCACACCGGGGGCCGGTGCGGTGTTTCGCGTCAAGCTGTTTTTGCCAGAGGTTAGGCTGCAGGCGGGCGATGCGACCAAGGTGCTGCGCCTGCGCAGCCCCAAGCCCCGGCTGGGCTACGCCGGGCCGCGCCGACGCGTGCTGGTGGTTGACAACGAGGAGGCCGACCGCGAACTGCTGCTGCGCCTGCTGCAGCCGCTTGGGTTTGAGCTGCGCACGGCCACCAGCGGGCATGACGCGCTGGACCTGCTGGCCACCGGCTACCGGCCGAATGTGGTCCTGATGGACCTGGCCATGCCGGGCATCGACGGCTGGGAGACGATCCGGCGCCTGCGCACCCTCAAGGGCGGCGCCGAGCTGCCAGTGGCCATCGTCTCGGCCAATGCCTTTGACCAGGGCCTTGACAACGACCTTGGCGTCCCGGCCGAGGACTTCATCCTCAAGCCGCTGCGCCACAGCGAACTGCTGGATTGGCTGGAGCAGCGGCTGGGGCTGGACTGGCTGGCGGCGCCACCTGCGCCCGAAGCCGTGCCATCCGGGCCGCCCACGGCCGACCGGCTGCCGGCTCAACCCGTCCTGCACGCCCTGTTTGAGGCCGCCGGGCTGGGCTACTACCGCGGCATCCTGAACACGCTGGCGCAGATCGAGCAACAGCAGCCCGACTGCCAGGCTTTTGTGACGCGCATGCGCGAGTTGGCACGCCAGTTCCAGTTTGAGACCATGGTGCAGCAGCTCGGGCCTTTGTTGCAGCAACCAGACCCAGCCCCTGGCACGGAGATACCCTGACATGAGCCCCGCCAAGCTTGACGACCCACTGGACCGTGCCCACAGCGACGTGGTGCTGATCGTCGATGACGTGCCCGACAACCTGTCGGTGCTGCATGACGCGCTGGATGAGTCCGGGTACACGGTGTTGGTGGCGACCGGCGGCGAGTCGGCGCTGCAGCGCACCGAGCAGGTGCTGCCCGACATCGTGCTGCTCGACGCCATGATGCCGGGCATTGACGGCTTTGAGGTGGCGCGCCGGCTCAAGGCCGCGCCGCGCACCGCGCATATCCCGATCATCTTCATGACCGGTTTGACCGAGACCGAGCACCTGGTGGCCGCGCTGGAGGCCGGTGGCGTGGACTATGTGACCAAGCCGATTCGGCCCAAGGAGGTGCTGGCGCGCATGGCGGTGCACCTGCAGGGCGCCCGCGAGAAGCGCCAGGCCCGCAATGCGCTGGACGCCTTTGGCTACGCCAGCATCACGGTTCGCCTGAGCGACGGCCGCCTGATGTGGCAGACCTCGCTGGCGCGTGAGCTGCTGCTGCGCTACTGCGGCACCGAGGCGCCGCGCACGCCTGAGCCGGTGCTGGACTGGCTGCAGCAGCACGCCACCGATGCGTTGGCCCAGGTGGAGCCACCGCGCCTGAGCATCGAGCAGGGGCCCAAGCGCCTGAGTTTTCGGCTGCACCAGCAGATTGGTGACTCGGAGGGCGGCGGCGACTGGCTGATCATCATGCGCGAGGTGTCAGATGAGAGTGTGATTGAAGCCATGTCGCTGAGCTTCAAGCTCACCCCGCGCGAGGCCGAGGTGCTGTACTGGGTGGTCAAGGGCAAGACCAACCGTGACATCGGCGAGATCCTGGGCGCCAGTCCGATGACGGTCAAAAAACACCTGGAGCGGGTCTACGTCAAGCTGGGGGTGGAAACCCGCACCGCCGCCGCCGGCATGGCCATGGGCCGCATCCGCCAGTTGCACCCGCAGTTCGAGGGCTGAGCCGCTGCGGCCTTGGGTGGCCTTCTGCGGCGCTCTGCCAGAATGAGGCCATGGCAGACCCTGACGACACCCCTCCCGCGCCTTCACCTGTGCTTGCTACCCGCCAGCCCCGCAATCCTCTGCATGGCCTGA
>CAJAXU010000530.1 GCA_903948045.1 uncultured beta proteobacterium
TCGTCACTTGCCTGTCGGTGTTCTGCGGCCACTGCGAGTACTGCGTGACTGGCCACCAAACCATTTGCAGCAACACCGCCGTCAAGATGCCGCCCGGCAAGGCCAAACGCCTGCGCTGGAAGGGTGAGCACCTGAGCCAGTTCCTGAACCTATCGGCCTTTGCCGAGCAGATGCTGGTGCACGAAAACGCCGTGGTCAAAATCCGCGAAGACATGCCGCTCGACTTGGCGGCGCTGCTGGGCTGCGGCGTGCTCACCGGCTACGGCTCGGTGGTGCACAGTGCCCGCATGGAGCCCGGTACCACTGTGGCCGTGCTCGGTTGCGGCGGTGTGGGTCTTTCCACCATTCACGCGGCGCACCTGGCGGGCGCGGCCCGCATCATCGCCATTGACATTGATGCCAACAAGCTGCAAATGGCCAAGACCTTCGGCGCCACCGATGGCATGGATGCCAAAGACCCCGACATGGTCGCCAAAATCATCGAGATGACCCAGGGCGGCGTGCACTATGCGTTCGAGTGCATCGGCCTCAAGCCCACCACCGAAGCCTCTTTCGCCATGCTGCGCCCTCGTGGTTTGTCTACCATTGTGGGCATGATTCCCCTGGGTACCAAGATCGAACTCCACGGGTTCGACTTTTTGCGTGAGCGCCGCATTCAGGGGACGATGATGGGTTCCAACCATTTTCGTCTTGACATCCCCCGCCTGGTGGAATTCCACATGCAGGGACGCATGAAGCTTGACCAGCTGGTCTCCAATCGGCTCAAGCTGGAGCAGATCAACGACGGTTTTACCGCATTGCAGCGCGGCGGAATCGCCCGTAATGTAGTGGTCTTCGACTAACTGGCCGCTGCCCTGGCGGCCACGCCGGCCTAATTGGGCAATGCCCGCCAGTGCACCGATTTTTGCGTGGTGATTTCATGGAAAAACTCCATGCCATAGCCGTGGCCCAAGCCGCTGGACTTGACGGGCTCCGAACTGCCCCCCGGCGCTTTGCCACGTAGCGTGTTGATCTTGACCATGCCGGTGCGCAAGGAGTGTATGGCCCGCAGCGCACGTGGTGCCGACGTGGTCATGACCATCGATGCCAAGCCAAAGCGTGTGCGGTTGGCCATCTCGATGGCCTCGTCAAAATCATCAAAAGCAATGCAGGGTGCGACCGGGCCGAAGGTCTCTTCCACCATTAAGCGACAGTTGGGGTCTGGATTGCTGAGCACGGTGGGCGGATAGAAGAAGCCTTTTCCTGCCAGTCGTGCGCCCCCATGGTGCAAGCTTGCGCCGGCAGCAAGGGCTTCTTGGACCTGAAGCGACACTATCTGCAGCTGGTTGTGGTCGACCAAGGGGCCCATCTGAATGCCTGCCGTCAAGCCATTGCCTTGGCGGATGGCGCTTGCCTGCGCGGTCAGCGCGGCGACAAACTCTGGAAATATTTGCCGCGCGACATACAGCCGTTCGGTCGAGGTGCAGATCTGCCCCGCATTTGAAAATGCCGCCTCTGCGGCCAACCGTGCCGCTGCAGCGACGTCGACGGTTTCATCGATGATCAGTGCGTCTTTGCCGCCCAACTCCAAAATGGCTTTCTTCAAGCTTTGACCGCAAATGGCGCCCAGATGCCGTCCAGTCGGCTCACTGCCAACAAACACCAACAAATCCACTTGTGGGTGTCGCACCAGGGCTTCGCCGACAGTCGGACCGTCCCCCAGCAAGACATTCACCACGCCAGGGGGTAAATGATCAAAGATCCGCTCAACGATGAGGCGTGAGCTCAGCGGCGTTTTTTCCGAGGGCTTCCACACCACCGTGTTGCCCACCAGAAGGTTGGGCACCACGTTGTCGAGTCCCAGGGCCACGGGATAGTTCCAGGGCATGACGCAGGCGGCCACCCCTCGTGCGAACCGTTGTTGAAAATTGAGCTCCAGGTCAGCCGCCATCTGCTGGCCACTGCGCAGATGGATCACCATTTCTGCGTTGGAGCGCATGCCCTCAATGGCTTTATTGACCTCATTGATGGCGTGCGACAGCGGCTTGCCCATCTCGCGGGTCAATAAGTGGGCCACCTCGTCGCGGATCAGTGTCAACCGGTCAATGGCGGTCAGGATGAATTGGCGGCGCTGCATGGGCGAGCGTGCAGCCCATGGCTCAAAGGCGCCACGGGCGGCTGCGACAGCCGCATCGACATCGTTGGCGTGTCCTCGCGGGATGGTGTCGATCAATTCCTCTGTGGCCGGGTCCAACACATCGATCGCATCGCCAGACCCCGGGAACGCACGACCGTCAATCCAGTGGCTTTGCATCAAAGTACTTCCTGGCGCGATGGCGCCATGTAGGGGGTGTGGTCGGGGCTGGACTGACTCAGGGTGTCGCAAAAACCGAACAGACCCGCTTGACCACCAGTGTGAATGAACACGATGTTCTCGGTTGCCCGGTAATGACCGCGTCGGACCCAGTCGATTAACCCGGCCATGGCTTTGCCGGTGTAGACCGGGTCGAGCAAGATGCCTTCCAGCCGAGCCACTTGTTGCACAGCGTCGACCATGGCCGGTGTGGGAATGCTGTAGCCCGCGCCCAAATAGTCGGCATTGACGCGAATCGCCTCGGGCGCGAGCGGCGTCAAGTGTCCGATCGTTTGTGCGGTGGCCAAGGCCAGCGTTGACACCCTGGCGTGTTGAAGGTGGGCCGCTTGACTGACCGCAAAGCCTTGTACTGGCACAGTGCTGGCCTGCGCGGCCAGCCCCACCACCAGGCCCGCATGCGTGCCCGCGCTGCCACTGGCCACCACGATGTGATCCAGGCGTAACGATTTTTCCTGGGCTTGTTGCAAGAGTTCTTGCGCCGCCTTGACGTAGCCCAGTGTGCCCACCGGGTTAGACCCGCCACTGGGAATCAAGTAGGGTCGACGCCCTTTGGCACGCAGCTGTTCGCCCACTTGCGTCAGTGCCGCAGGCATGTCGGTCCCACCCGGGCGATAGACGATGTCCGCGCCCAGCAAGCTGTCGAGCAGCACATTGCCATTGTGTAGATAGTCTGGATCCGGATTGGGATGGCGGTGTTCCAGGATGACCGTACAAGCCAGCCCCAGGCGCGCGGCAGCGGCGGCAGTTTGCCGAACATGGTTGGACTGAAGAGCGCCCAGCGTGACCACATGGTCCGCACCTTGCTGCAGGGCGTCGCCCATTAAGAACTCCAACTTGCGCGCTTTGTTGCCGCCCAATGCCATGCCGGTGCAGTCATCGCGCTTGATCCAAATTTGTGGGCCACCCAGATGCTGTGTCAGCCGGGGCATGAACTCCAGTGGCGTGGGGGCATGGCACAGGTCGATGCGGGGAAAGCGGTCGAGGTTCATCGTGCAGCCCCCGACACCGCATCCAGGCTGGCCCAGGCCTCTTCTGCTGACACGCCGGGCGGCGGCGTAAAGGCAATAAAGGCCTCTTCCCCGACCGCTTGTTGACCGCCATAAGCGTCTGCCTTGGCCCGCTGCGCGGCTTTGGCCCGGTCGTCTTGCAACTGTGGGTCACAGATCGACAACAGCACTGGCATCAGGCGGCGCTCAATGGCGTCGCCTTGCGCAGTACCGTGCAAATCGTGCAGTTCGTCGGGGTCGGTGCGAAGGTCAAAGGTCTGGGTGGGCATACCCACATGGACAATCATCTTGTCGTCGCGCAACCTGACCAAATAAGCCGCCGTGCGCGAGCCTTGCGCATGGTATTCCGCAAACACCGGGCGATCCAGATCATCCTGGCCAAGCGCCGCCGGCCACAGTGACACGCCAGGCAGGTCGGCATCCGCTGGCTGCGGTTGCGCGCCGGTCAGGTCAACCAGGGTCGGAAATAAGTCCACATGCGAGACCAGTTGCTGGGAGACATGATCGGCTTGAATACCGGGACCTGCCAGGATCAGGGGCACCCCGACCGCGCCTTCGAACAGTGAACGTTTGCCGAACATGCCCTGTGCCCCAAACAATTCACCATGGTCGCTGGTGTACATCATGCGGGTGGCGTCGAAGATCTGAAGCGACTTCATCTCTTGGAGCACGATGCCGATCTGCTCGTCCATATGGGTAATCAAACCAAAATAGCTCGCTGCGATGCGTTGCAATACAGCGGGGTCGAGTTGGGGTGGCATGCCGTCGAGTTGGCGTGCGAACTCGACAGATGGGTGAAAAGCAGTGGCCGTCATGTCCGGCGGTAGAGGCATGTCTTGCTGGGGGTACATGTCCAAAAACCGTTTGGCCACGGTAAAGGGTGGGTGAGGGCTGATGTAAGAGACGATCAGTACCGACGTTTTATCCTCTGTGGGTTGGTGCTCACGCAGCCAGGCCACGGCCTGCTCGGTAATTTGACGGTCATAGTCTTGGTAGTGGGTGTCACCCTCCTTGGACAGATCGTCATACAAACCCATCATCACGCCGGGTTCTTTGGGTTTTTGTGCGTCGAAACCACGCAACAAGCCCTTGAGAGCACCCTTGCCTTCATGCAAGTGCATGGGCAATATTTCTTTGGTGAAACCGTTGTCGTCGTCGCCGCTGCGGTAGTGCAATTTGCCGATGGCTGTGACGTGGTGCCCTTGCTCGCGCAGGCGGTGCATCCAGCTGGGGACGGCGCCGTCATAGGCCATCACATTGTCCCAATAGCCGGTCTGGTGCGGGTAACGGCCGGTCGCCATGGCCGCCCGCGCTGGGCAGCACAGCGGGCTGGTGCTGTAGGCGTTGGCGAAACGCGTACCGCGCTTGGCGATGGCGTCGATATTCGGAGTTTGAACTACCGGGTGCCCATAGCAACCGACCACCGACCGGTTATGGTTGTCAGCGACGAAAATCACCAGGCGTTGGGGGGTGGGCATTAAGGGCTCCTGAACAGATGGACCAGCTAAGTTTATTATGCTGGTTAACCAGCAAACCAGCACGTATAACATATCATATCGCAATGCCTACTTCACCGCCTGCTGCCCACGACACGACACCGCTGTATCACCGCATTGCCGGTTCCCTGCGGTCCTTGATCGCTCGCGGCGAGCTCAAAGCTGGCGCTCAATTGCCCACGATTGCTGCTATGGCCAAGCGCTACGACGTCGCCCCCGTGACCGTGCGAGAAGCGTTCCGGCTGCTGACCGATGAGGGCTTGATTCGGGCGCGCCGCGGCAGCGGCACCTTTGTCAGCGAGGCGCTGCCGCGTCTGACGTCGCCCGTCACCGAAGCGGGGTGGCCGCAGTTGCCAGATAACTTGCGCGAGCACCGGGGCCGGATCTTGGAAGCGGATGACGCCGCACCGTCGGTATTGCCACATGAAGGTACGTCGGGGCCAGCGTATCGGCGCATGCGCCGAGTGCATCTGGATGAGCGGTCCGAACCCTTTCGGGTGGTTGAACTCTTTGTGGCGCGTCACTATTACGATCAAGCGCCCCGCCGCTTCGACAAAGAGATGGCTCTGGTGGTACTGGAGGAGTTGGACGCCGTGCACCTGGTGGAAATGCGACAAAGCTTTACCTTGACCATGGCCGATGCCGAGGTGGCTGCGCATCTGGGTGTCCGCGCTGGCGATCCATTGGGTCGCCTTAGGCGTTCGCTGGTCGATGCACAAGGCGTTGTCGCCTATTTTTCGATTGCGCTGATCCGTTCGGATCGAATTTCCCTGGCTTGGTCGATGCGACGGACTCTGCCGTCAGGCTGAGCGGTTCACCATTGGCAGGCGGGCCTGGCTCGACCCCCAGGCCCGGCGCATCCGACAAGGTGGCCCAGCTACTGCGCGCGCCCGCCACGCAGGTTTTCTCCGGCGGCCAGCGGCACGGCGCTGGCCTGTGCCAGGGCACGGTCACACTAAAACGTAGCCTGCACCGCCGCCCGGAGCTCCGGCGTGATCTCGGGCAGCACCCCAAACCACGACTGGAAAGCCGGACGCGCCTGGTTGAGCAGCATGCCCAGGCCATTGACTGTGCGGTGGCCACGCAGCCGGGCCTGCGTCAGCAGCGGCGTTTCCAAGGGGATGTAGATCGCATCCGACACCATGGCCGTCTGCGGCAGTGCGTCCAGTGCCACATCCAGAGGCGCTTGGCCGTGCATGCCCAGGGTGGTGGTGTTGACCAGCAGGCTCGCCCCTGCCATCGCCGCGTTGCGCTGCGTCCACGGCACCACCTTGACCCGGTCGCCAAAGTCCTTGGCCAGTTCCTGCGCCCGCTCCAGCGTGCGGTTGGTGATGCGCAGCTCGGGCACGCCCTCGTCCAGCAGCGCCACCACAATGGCCCGCGCTGCGCCGCCGGCACCCAGCACCAGTGCCGGCCCGGCATCGCCGCGCCAGGTGGCGTCGGCGTCGCGCAGGCTCTGGATGTAGCCGGCGCCGTCGTTGTTCATGCCGAGCAGGCGGCCGTCGGGCTGCACCACGATGGTGTTGATGGCCGCCACCCGGCGCGCAGTCGGGTGCAGTTCATCCATGAACTGCATGGCGCTCACCTTGTGCGGCACGGTCACATTGCAGCCAGCAAAACCCAGGGCCGCCAAGCCACGGATGGCCGTCTCCAGGCGGTCCGGCTGCACCGGCAGCTGCACATAGGCGCCCTTGAGCCCATGCTGGGCGATCCAGTGGTTGTGGATGGCGGGCGAGCGGGTGTGCGCCACTGGCCAGCCCATCACGCCGGCCAGTACAAACGGTGAATCGGACATAAGCAGGTCTCCTTGCAGTGGCTTGGGTTTGTCGGGTTAATCGGGCCAGCGCGGCAGTCATCCGGCCTTTGCGCCAAAGACGTAGCAGATGGCGAAATTTCAGCCCTGGCGATTATCATGGGATTTCGGCGCTGCCCAGCCCAGATAAATTTTTGACAAAATAGGCCTCTAGCCCTTGATGGCTATGACTTTAATGCTACTTTTATTATAGCAAAATACCCCCAGGTATCCTGATGCCATGAATGACAGACTCGCTCCACTAGCCCCGCCGCTTGGCGCCTGCGCACTGTCCCTGGCCTACCTGACGGCCCACCGCTGCAGCCCGCCCGAGGCGGTGCGCGTGGCCGCCGCTACCGGTTACGGCTTGGTTGGCCTGCGCCTGTGGCCCAACGCGCCCGGCGCGCCGCAGCAGGCGCTGCTGTGCGATGCAGCGGTGATACGCGAGACCCTCGCCACTTGCCGCGACACCGGCGTGGGGGTGTTTGACCTGGAAATCGTCCGCATTGGGGAGGCTTTTGACCCCCGGCTCTACCTGCCCCTGTTTGAGGCTGGCGCCGCACTGGGCGCCCGCGCCGTGCTAGTGGCCGGTGACGATACCTACCCGGTGCGCCTGGCCACCAGCTACGCCCGGCTGTGCGAGCAGATGGCGCCGTTCGGCCTGACGGCTGACCTGGAGTTCATGCCCTGGACGGCGGTGCCGGATGCCCGCAGTGCCCTGGCGCTGGTCATAGCCGCCGGCAGCCCGGACAACGCCGGCATTTTGGTCGATGCGCTGCACTTCGGCCGCTCGCACAGCACGCTGGACGATATTCGCGCCATCCCGCGCAGCCTGCTGCACTACGCCCAGATCTGCGACGGCGAGGCCGGCACCCACTTTAGCCACGAGCAGCTGATTCACACCGCCCGCTGCGAGCGGCTGCTGCCCGGTGAAGGCAACATTGATCTACAGGGCCTGTTTGCTGCGCTGCCGCCGGACTTGCCGGTGAGTGTGGAAGTGGTGAACCTGCCGCGCGAGGCCAGCATCCCGGCGCAGCCCTGGGCGGTGCAATGCCTGGCGGCCAGCCGGCGGGTGCTGGCGCAGCAAGCGGTTTAGAAAGACGCCCAGGCCGCATCGGGCTTGGCCGCCCCAGCCAAGGGCAGGGCGAGTGGCCTCGACGCTGGTGCCGGCGTCTGGTCGACGCCAAACATGGCCACCCGGTCCACCAGCTCCTGGGACAGGGATTTGAGGCCCATGGCAGCGGCGGCCATTTGCTCCACCAGGGCCGCGTTTTGCTGGGTGGCCTGGTCCATTTGGGTCACCGCCTCGGTGATCTGGTTCACGCCCGCTGTCTGCTCCGCGCTGGCTGAGCTGATCGCCCCGATCAAATCGGTCACCTTGCGGATGCTGGCGACCACCTCGGTCATGGTGGCACCGGCCTGATCGACCAGTTGTGTACCCTGCGCGACGCGTGCCACGCTGGCGTTGATCAGGGTCTTGATCTCGCGCGCGGCCTCCGAGCTGCGGCCCGCCAAGCTGCGCACCTCGCTGGCCACCACGGCAAAACCACGGCCCTGCTCGCCGGCTCGGGCCGCCTCCACGGCGGCATTGAGCGCCAGGATGTTGGTCTGGAAGGCAATGCCGTCAATCACCCCGATGATGTCCGAAATCTTGCGCGAGGCATCGTTGATGCCGCGCATGGTGTCTACCACCTGCGCCACCACCTGCCCGCCCTGCTGGGCGGTGGTGCTGGCGGCCTGGGCCAGCAGGTTGGCCTGGCGTGCGGTATCGGCATTCTGGTTCATGACCGAGCCCAGTTCCTCCATCGAGGCCGCCGTTTCCTGTAGCGAACTGGCCTGGCTTTCGGTGCGGCTGCTCAGATCCTGGTTGCCCTGGGCGATCTCGGCCGAGGCCACTGCCACCTGGCTCGATCCCTCCCGCACGCCCGACACCAGCTTGACCAAATTCACCTGCATTTCCTGCAGCGCCTGGAGCAATTGCGCAAACTCGTCCTGGCCGTCGGCATTGAATCTCGCGCGCAGGTCGCCGGCGGCAAAGGTCTTGACTACGCCGACAGCCTGATTCAGCGGGCCCAGGATGCTGCGAATGATGAGGAAAGCCACGCCCAGGCAAACGGCCAGCGAGGCCACCAGGATCAGCAGTAGCAAGCTCATGGCCGAGCGAATGCTGTCTTTGGCGCCGGCCTCATCCTGCGCCGCGCGCTGGGTCGACATGGCCACGACTTTGTCAATGGCGGCGCGATGACTCTCGTAAGCCTGGTTGATGCGCAGGGTGGTGGCGCTGATGGCCTCCCGGTTGCCGGCCTGGACGGCCGGAATCAGCTCGTCAAAGGCCAGGCTGTAGAAGGCCATGGCCGGCTCGTACGATGTCTTGAGCAGCAGCTCGGCCAGTTCAGGCTCCAGCGCCTCCCGGGACCAAAAGACATGGCGCTCGTCGTAATCCTTCTTAAGGGCCTTGAGCCGCGTCACAAACTGGTCCTGCTCTGCCTTGTCGCGTGCGCTGACCAGCTGCAGGCTCACCAGGTAAGACTCGATGATGTACTTCGGCGGCGGCAGCACATCGGCAATCAGGTCCTTGCTTTGCACGATGCGCTGGTAGAGCGGGCCGTTGACCTTGAGCGCATCGAGCGTGCGGAACGACCAGCCGCCATACAGCAGGAAACCAGTCAAAAACAGCGCCAGCAAAAGCAGGAACCGGGTGCGGATTTTGAGATGATTGAGCGTCATGACAAAGATTCTAAGAGCCATCCCTAAAATGGACCGATGCTGCTTCGACGTGACCGATTGATTCCCGCCATCGTTGCCAGCCCGCTCTTCCTGCAAAACCTCGACTCCTCGGTGATGGTCACGGCGCTGCCCAGCATTGCCAGCTCACTGGCGGTGCCGACGCTGCACCTGAACCTGGCCATCACCGCCTACCTGCTCAGCTTGGCGGTGTTTCTGCCGGTCAGTGGCTGGCTGGCCGACCGGCTGGGTGCGCGGCGCGTGTTTTGCCTGGCAATTGCGCTGTTTTCGCTGGGCTCCGCCCTGTGTGGCGTGGCGGGCAGCCTGCCCGAGCTGGTGGCGTTCCGCATCCTGCAGGGGCTGGGTGGTGCCATGATGGTGCCGGTGGGACGCCTGATCCTGCTGCGAGCGGTACCGCCCGAAGGCATGGTGGCGGCCATGGTCTGGTTCACCGTACCGGCGGTCATTGGCCGCATGATCGGCCCCTTGTTTGGTGGCGCCATCGTCACTTTTGCTAGTTGGCGCTGGATTTTTTTAGTGAATATCCCTTTTGGGCTGCTGGCTATTGCGCTCACGCTGGCTTTTGTCAGTGACGACCCGCCGGCGGTTGATCCGGTGCCGTTTGACTTTGGCGGCTTTGCCTTGCTGGCCCTGGGTCTGAGCTTGCTGCTCGGCGCGCTGGAAACTGCTGGGCGCGCCATGGTGCCGGTGCTGGTGTCTTGGTTCGCGGCGCTGCTGGGTGCGGGATTGCTATGGCTGTACACACGCCACGGCCGCCGCCGTGAGCACCCCCTGATTGACCTGGCCATCCTGCGCCACCGCACCTTTCGTTTGTCGGTGATTGGCGGCCTGCCGCTTCGCATTGGCATTGGCGCCGTGCCATTTCTGCTGCCGCTGATGTTGCAGCTGGGCTTTGGCCTGTCGCCCCTGGCGTCCGGTACCCTTACGGTGGCGACCGCAGTGGGCGCCCTGGGCACGCGGGTGGTGATGACGCAGGCCATTCGGCGCTTTGGCTTTCGTAACCTGCTCATTGGCGCTACGGCGCTCAGCAGCCTGTTTTACCTGGGCTACAGCCAGTTCACGCCGGCCACGCCGCACCTGCTGCTGTTTGTGGTGCTGATGATGGGCGGACTGGTCACCTCGATGTGCATGATCTGCCTGAGCACGCTGGGCTTCTCGGAAATCCCGGCCCCCCGCATGAGCCATGCCACTGCGCTGTCTGCCATGGCGCAGCAGGTCTCCTTGAGCTTTGGCGTGGTCCTGGGTGCCGCCCTGCTGGCGGCAGCCTCCTTTTGGCATGGCGGCAATGGCATAGACCTGCAACCCGGGGACTTTTCCCCCGCGTTCATTGTGGTCGGGCTGGTCAATGTGCTGTCGCTGTGGTGGTTTGTGCGGCTTGATCCGCATGCGGGCGCGCAGATGCGCTGAGTGGGGTCAGCCGATGCCGACCCATAATGTGACATGAAATTCGAACATATGATGTTGGAATTTCATGGTAAAACTTGTACCATCTGGGCATGATCAAACGCCACGCACTCGAAGCAGCCTTGCGTACGGCAGTGAGCCGCTCACGCGGTGTGGTCTTGCTGGGCCCCCGCCAATCCGGCAAAACCACCCTGGCGCAGCAGATCCTGCCCCGCGACAGCGCCAACTACTTCGACCTGGAATACCCGCCCCATGCGCAGCGGCTGGAGCAAGCCACGCAAACGCTGGAGCCGCTCGCCGGCCTGGTGGTCATCGACGAAGTGCAACTCAGGCCGGGCCTGTTCCCCCTGTTGCGAACCCTGATGGACCGTTCGGACAGACCGGGGCAGTTTTTGTTGCCGGGCAGTGCCGCCCCGGCCCTGATGCGTCAGGCGGGCGAGTCCCTGTTGGGGCGTGTCGAAACACTGGAGGTCGCGGGCTTTGACTTGGCCGAGTTGAGCGCCGCTGAGGGCGGATGTCACGATGCACTGGTGCAGCAGCTCTGGCTGCGCGGTGGCTTTCCACGCGCCTATCTGGCCGCCAATGACCAGGACAGTTTTGTCTGGCGCATAAACGCTGTGGCCGATCATGTGCGGGTGGACATGCCCCAATTTGGCATCAACATTGCCGCACCCGCGATGCTGCGGTTCTGGACCATGCTGGCGCATTACCACGGGCAAGTGTGGTCGGCCGCGCCGTTTGCCCAGTCGATGGGGGTGTCGGAGCCCACCATCCGCCGCTACCTTGACACCCTGACCCAGACCCTGATGGTGCGCCAACTCCAGCCCTGGCACGAAAATCTGGGTAAGCGCCAGGTCAAGGCGCCCAAAATCTACTTTCGCGACACCGGGTTGCTGCATGCACTGATGGGGGTCCGCACCCGTGACGACTTGCTTGCACACCCGCATCACGGCGCGAGCTGGGAGGGGTTTGCGCTGGAGCAGGTGCTGCGCTTGGCCCGACCAGACGAGGCATTTTTCTGGGCCACCCACCAGGGCGCGGAGCTGGACTTGCTGATGCTGCGCGGCCAACAGCGCATTGGGGTCGAGTTCAAACGTGCCGACGCACCCCGTATCACCCCCAGCATGCGCATTGCCCTGGACGACCTGAAACTCGACGCGCTCTATGTGGTCTACCCCGGCCGTCACCGCTATCGCTTGAGCGACCGTGTCGAAGTCGTGCCCCTGTGGGCCTTGTTGCCGACACACACTTTTTCCGCCGAAACGAAGTTCGTATCAGACTGAGGTCTTCGGCAAGGCCGCAGGGCCACCCGCGTTGAAGTCGAGTCGCCACCTGTCATGTTTTCGTCACATGCAGTCAATACAGTGAGGTCGCACATTCAACACCATCCGACCACTTCATGAAACAATTTTCACTCTCCCTGATCACTGTCGCCATTCTTTCGGCCTGCGGCGGCAGCGGAAATCCCGTGACCACCGGCATCTTTGTTGATGCACCCGTTGAGGGACTGAGCTATAGCAACGGCTCGATATCGGGCACCACAGACGCCTCGGGGCGCTTCTTGTACACACCGGGCGCAAACGTTACTTTCTCTTTAGGCGGCATTGCATTTCCGCCGGTTGCCGGCGCGGCCATGGTCACGCCAGTGGACTTGGTCAGTGGCACGGGCCCGCAAGACCCAGCCGCAGTCGCCATTGCGCGCTTGCTGCAATCGGCAGACGCTGATGGCAATCCCAGCAACGGAATCCAACTTGACAATAACAAGCTTGCAAAAAGTGCCAAAGCGCCGGCCAACTGGGGGCTGGCGAGCGATAACGATCTCACAGCCCTGCTGTCTGGCTCAACCCGCCTGAAATCAGAGTCGGCGGCCCGTCAACACATGACAGAGCAACTTGCTGTCTATGCTGGACTGCCACGCATGAGCTTGGTCGGGCGCTATGCCAGTGGTGGCACAGTCGCTGCTCCGTCGCTGGTTGCCGAGATTGTTGCTTTCCATGCCGGCAGTAAATCCTTGTTCGTCACGGTCGATACGGCCGCTGAGCCATCGTCCTTTGCCCGCATTGGCCTCTCTGCCTTGCCGACTACCGCGCTGGCCAACAGCACCACCGCCACCAACCTGGCGGCAGCGCCCAGAGTCAATGTTGCAGCCAGTGTGAACGACGGTGGCTTTACCGCCGGCGGCGTGCAGAGCCTGGATGTCAGCGGCAATCTGCTGGCCATCGCGGTGCAGTCCTCGCCCAAAACCAGCGCCGGTGTGATTGCTTTCTACAGCCTGGACTCGGCCGGCACCGCCACCTTCCTCAAGAAAGTCACCGTCGGCTCCCTGCCGGACGGCGTGGCCTTTTCGCCAGACGGTAAGTACCTGGTGGTGGCCAATGAGGGCGAGCTCAGCAATACCTTCATGACGGACGGCATTGACCCGGACGGCTCGATCTCCATCATTCCGATAACCAACGGTGTGCCGGCCGACACCGCCACGACGCTGGGCTTCAGCGACTTCAATGTAGGCGGCAGCCGGCGCAGCGAGCTGCCCGCCGGTATCCGGATCGGACGCCCGGGTGCCACCGTGGCGCAAGACCTGGAGCCGGAATATGTGTCGATTTCAACCGACAGCAAAACCGCTTTTGTTACTCTGCAGGAGAACAATGCGGTCGCCACAGTCGACTTGGCCAGCGGCAAGATCAACAAGATTTTTGCCCTGGGCTACAAAGATTACGCGACCAAGAACCGGATCGCAGCGTCAGACCGGTATGCCGGGACCACAAGTGCTGTCTACAACAGCCCGACGCAGCCGGCACAGCTGAAAAACTACCCCAACCTGTTCGGTGTCTATATGCCGGACGGCATTGCCACTGTCACCCTCAACGGCAAGACCTACTTCCTCACGGCGAACGAAGGGGATGACCGTGGCGACTTCATGACTGGCGCTTCTGCTGAGACCGCGCGCTTTGCCGACCTGGTCGCTAGCCTTGACGCCACTGCGTTCCCGGCCGATACCGTGGCGGCGATCAAGACGGCACAGGAGTTGGGGCGCTTGACCCTGATGGCCAAAGACGCCAATGGCAAGTTCGGCGACACCGATGGCGACGGCGATTACGACCGCCTGTATGTGCTGGGCGGCCGTTCCTTCTCCATCTGGGACGCCGAGACGGGCCTGCAGGTGTTCGACTCAGGCGACGATGCGGAGCGCATCGTCTACAACAACGCGGCCGATGACGCCACCAAGTCCGCAGCCTTGCTGAAGGCCGATCAGCTGCTGGGTCGACTTGACAACAAAGGCCCTGAGCCAGAGTCAGTGGTAGTGGGCCAAGTTGGCAGTGAGACCTATGCGTTTGTTGGCCTAGAGCGTGCCAGTGGCATTTTGATGTACCAGATCACCAATCCGCTTAAGCCCAAGTTTGTGCAGCACATCCGTAACACGACCGACCTGACCGATGGCGACATCTCGCCTGAGGGGCTGAAATTTATCCCCGCAGCGCAAAGCCCGAATGGGGTCGCTCTGCTGGTGGTGGGTCATGAGGTGACCGGTTCGGTGGCGGTATACCAGATCAAGTGACCGCCCACTGCCGGATAAACCGCGCTGTCTGATCCAGCGCGGCCCGGCCTTCGGGCAGGTAACGCGCCATGACCGGGAAGGCGTGGGGGGTGTTGGCCCATTCAAGCAGTTCAACCTGGCCGCCTGCGGCCAGCATCTGCTGCTGTAGCTGTCGCGCATCGTCAATCAGAATTTCGGCGCGGCTGGCTATCAACAGGCAAGGCGGCAGGCCGGCCAAGGGGCCAAACAGCGGCGACAACCGGGCATCGCCCAGCGCCATGCCAGGCGCGTACAGGGCGGCGGCCTCGTCCAGCACTTGCTGCGACAGCATCACATCCGTAGCGGCATTGGCCTGGCGCGATGGGCTTTGGCCCGTCAAGTCCAGCCAGGGCGAGAACAGCACCAGGGCGGCCGGCAGCGGCAGGCCCTGGGCCTGGATGGCCTGTGCCGTGCCCAGCGCCAGATTGCCGCCGGCACTGTCGCCGCCCAGCAGCAGGCGTTGCGCCGGGATGCCTTGCGCCAGCAGGGCGCGGTACACCGCCAGGGTGTCGTCCAGTGCTGCCGGAAACGGGTGCTCGGGGGCTAGTAGGTAGTCCACCATCAGCAGCCGGATCTGCGCCCGCTGCGCCAACTGGGCCGCCAAGTCGCGGTGGCTGTTGAGCCCGCCCATCACAAAGGCCCCGCCGTGCAGGTACAGGCAGATTGGCGCTGTGCCGGGCTGCGTCAGCTTGCGTGGCGTCACCCACTCCACCGGCAGGCCGGCCAGCTGATCCGGCTTGATCTGCACCGCTGGCCCCGGTTTGCTGCGGTTTGTGGCCAGAAAACGCCGGTTACGCCGAAAGCGGTGCTCGGCACTCAGCTTGGCGCTGGCGCGTTGCGCCAAGCGCATCAGGGTGCTGATGGCAAAGTTCTGCAGGCTCATGACGCGGCCGCCTCAACCGCGCGGGGTGGCGTGGCTCACAAAGGTGCTGATGGCAGCCCGCATGGCATCTGGCGCATCCACCCGCAGCGAATGGCTGCTGTTGGCCAGCACCTGCAGCTGAGAGCCGGGGATCAGCCGGTGGATTTCTTCGGAAAACTCAGGCGGGCAAATCCAGTCTTGCTGGCCGGCCAGGATCAGCGTGGGCGCGGTGATGCGAGACAGCTCGGGGCGCAAATCAAAGGTCTGCAAAAAGCCGCCCGGTGCAAAGGCCTGCGCCATGGCCTCAGGCGATACGATGCCGCGAGCCCGGCCCTGCTCAGCCGCTGCCGCGTCGTACTTCAGCGCGTACAGCGGCCCCATCAGCGCGTAGTAGTGGCGCATCTTGTCGGCGGTGTCCAGCGTGCCGGCCCACAGCTCGCGGCACACCGCCACCTGCTCGGGCGTGCCGCGCTCGACCACGATCTGCTGGGCCCGGGCATTGAAGCCGGCGTGCGCCGCCGTCACCATCAGCACCAGGTGCGACACCGACTGCGGGTAGCGCGCCGCGTGCGCCATGGCCACCATGCCGCCGTAGCTGGTGCCCATGCTGACAATCGGCCCCAGCCCCAAGTGCCGGCGCAGCGCCTCCATGTCTTCCACGTTCTCGTCCAGGTTGTACAGCCGCACATCGCCGCGCGCTGAGCGGCCCTGGCCCCGGTGGTCAAAATAGACCAGCTGCAGCTGGTCGGCCAGTGGCCCAAAGCCGGCCTTCAGGTCGCTGTGCTCGCCGCCCGGGCCACCATGGATGACAAAGGCCGCCGGTTTCTCACGCATGCGCGCGCCATCGGGCACCAGGCCCATGCCGTCGATGTCAAAGTAAATCTGGGTGTTGCGCAGGTGGGCGAGCATGGCGTTCCTTGGGGCGACAAAAGAGCACATCTTAGTCAGCGTGCTGGCAGAATGATCTTGCACCGCAAGCCATCACGGATCCAGATTGCAAAAATAACCAAGTAGGTTAGAGGTATTCTCATGCCGACAGCTGACCGTCGTTGACGATGTGCTGATTGTTTCCTTCAAGGAGCTATGACATGAAATGCCCCGTATGCGGTGCCGCTGAACTGATCTGCGACACCCGTGACATGCCCTACACCTACAAAGGCGAAACCACAACCATTCCTGCCGTCACTGGGGACCACTGCCCGGCGTGCACAGAGGTCATTCTTGAGCGTGAGCAGGGCGACCGCTACAGCGATTTAATTGGCCAGTTTCAACGCCAGGTCAATGCCGCCTTTATTGCCCCGGGTTTCATCACCGACATCCGCAAAAAGCTGGCCCTCGATCAGCGCGAAGCTGCCGAGATTTTTGGTGGCGGCGTTAACGCCTTTTCACGCTATGAGACCGGCAAGACCAAGCCCCCGTTGGCGCTGGTCAAGCTGCTCAAGGTATTGGACCGCCACCCGGAACTGCTCGCCGAGGTGCGTGAACAGCCCTGAAAATAGGGATCAAATCGGCCTCTAGCCCTTATGTACTAAGCATTTGTTGCTATCAATTTTGAATTTGCTGCGCACCTAGAGCGCCATGCCGATGGCGTGGCCCTCGGCGGTGGCTGACATGGGCTCCCGGGCCAGCAGGCAGTCGCCAATGCGGTGTACCGGCACACCGCTGTCACGCAAGGCTGGCCACAGGGCCAGGTTGGGCTTGCGGGGCGTGGCGTAGGTGATCAGCGCCACTTGGTCGATGTAGCGCAGCGTGTCGCTAAATATGCTCCGGTAGGCCAGGCGCCCTTCTTCTTCCATCAGATCGGTCCAGACCGGTTCGACCTGCGTCAGGATCTCGATACCGCGTTCGGCGCACCGGCGCTGAATGCGCTGGCGCACCACCAAAGGCACATCCTGGGCCACCGATTCACGGCCACACAAAATCACCACGCGCTCGAACTTGTCTTTCAACCATTCGGCTGCGGCGTAGGTGCCGGCGGTCTGATCCAGGTCGTACAGCACAGCCACGCCGGCCTGCGTGCCTGGGCGGTCAAGCAGCGCCGCTGCCACCTCGCGCAGGTCTAGCACCCAGCCCTCGTCGCGCAAGTGGCTGGGCAAAGCTTGCGGCCAGACCATGGTGGCCCCGGTGGCCAGCACCACCGCCTGCGGCTGCGTGGCCAGCACCTCTTCGGCGGTGACCCATTGGCCAAGCCGCAGCTCGACGCCTAGCCGCTGCAGCTGCATGAACTGGTAGTCGGCAATGCTGGAGAGCGATTCACTGACGGGCAGGCGCGATTGCAGCTGCGCCTTGCCACCGGGCAGCGCCCCTCGTCCCCACAGGGTGACTTTATGGCCACGCTGGGCAGCGGTCATGGCCGCTTCCAGACCCGCAATACCGGCGCCAACCACCGCGATGCGTTTCGGCTGCTTGGCGGCCGGCAGGTCGGTATCGAGCTCGTTGGCGTGTGCCACGCGCGGGTTGTTGTCGCAGGTGAGCGGCATCCCCTGGATGATGGTGCCCCAGCAAGAGTTGCAAGACACACAGTAGCGGATGGTGCGCGCCATGCCCCGCTGCGCCTTGAGCGGCCACGCAGGGTCGGTGACCAGGGCCCGGGCCAGGCCCACCAGTGCAGCGTCGCCCCGCGTCAAAATGCCCTCGGCTTCGGCCGGGTCAGTGATGCGCCCCAGCGCCATCACCGGCACCTCCGGCGTCTCGGTCTTCAGACGCCGAAGCAGGGGCATAAAGGGCAGCCGGGGGTAGCTGTCGTCTGGCAGGTGCATCTCCAGCGTGTGGTGGTGTGTGCCCTGTGCATAGGACAGCAGGTCGACCTTGACCTGGGCCACCAGATGGCGGGCAATGTCTGCCGCGAGTTGGGGGTTCACACCATCGCGCAGGCCATCGTCGCCGGGCAGCTTCACCGCCAGCATGAAGCCATCGCCGCAAACTTGTCGAATAGCCTGGCACACCTCCACCAGCAAGCGGCAACGGCCGGCCAGCGTGCCGCCGTAGTCGTCCTCGCGCAGGTTGGTGTGCGGCGATAAAAACTGGTGAAAGATGTGACCGTGCCCGGCTGACACCTCAACCCCGGTGTAACCGCAACGCTGCAAGCGCCGGCCGGCGTCCGCCGCGGCTTCTACAAAGGCCGCCAGCTCGGGCGGCGTCAGTTCCTCTGGCATGGCGTAGAACAGATCGTCCGGCAAGGCAGAAGCCCCGCGCAGGCCGCTGACCCGACCCGGCACGCGCCTGGCCCGGCCGTTGTCTTGAATCTGCGCCAGCAGATGGCAGTCTTGTTCGCGAATGGCCTGGGCAAAACGGCACAAATCATCGACCATCGAGTCGTTCCAGGCGCACAGCCGCTCGGTGCCCTGGCTGGGCAAAAACGCCACCGGGTCGGTGATGATCAGCGCGGCGCCGCCGCGCGCCCGGTTGAGGTAGTACTGGTGATAGCGCGGGTGCATCCCGCCTTCGGCCCCGCAACGCAGGGACATTGATGCATGGACAATACGGTTCTTCAGGCGCCAGGCGCCCACCTGCAGTGGTGAAAAAAGCAGCGGGTAGGCATTGGTATCAGGCATGTCACATCGATCCACAAGAAAGTCCACCATGACCCCGGAACAACTCACCCAACGCCTGGCTGGTGTGCAGGCCAAACGGGGCTACTTGTTGCCCCACCATGGCTTGCTGGCGATCACCTCGCCCGACATGTTGCAGGCCTATGACCAGTTGTACACGGCGCTGGCGCTCGACCACAAAACCTTGTCGGTGCGAGACCGCGAGCTGGTGTGGCTGGCTATCTTGGTGGCTTGCGATGAGGCGCTGGCCACGCACCATATTGCCCGTTTTTATGCAGGCGGCGGCGGCGACGCCGAGTTCAAGGCGGTGCTGCAACTGACGGCGTCGCTGAAGGGCGCGACGGCCTACCGCTTTGTGCAAAACCACTGGATGCCGCATTTGCCCTCGATCGACATCGTGGCCGCGTATCGGGACGCGGTGGAACACGCAGGCCAGCCGCTGTCGCGCCGCGACATCTGGCTGTGCGCCTGCAGCGTGCACGCCGCATTGGGCCACTTTGATTGGCTGCACCATGCCCTCATGGCGGCCTATGCCAGCCAAGTGGACGAGATAGACCTGGCCGAGGCGCTGACGCTGATGATGTTCCCCGGCAGCGTGCCCTATTTCGTCGAGGCGGCGCGGGTCTGGATGGAGGCGATTCGTGATGGCCATGTCAAAGCCTCGCCCGCCTTTGCCACCTGGGCAAACCTGCAGGGCCAGGGTGGTTACGACGAAGCATCGGCCAAGCCTAAAGGCTGAGCCGGCCGCGCAACACATCGGCGATGCGCTCGGCCAGCATGTAGACCGGCGCCGCCGTGTTGCCACTGGTGACACGCGGCAAAGACGAAGCGTCCACCACCCGCAGGCCCGCCACCCCGCGTACCCGGCACTGGTTGTCCAGCACCGCCATCGGGTCGGCTGTGCCGCCCATGCGGCAACTCGACGTGGGGTGATACACGGTGTCGGCGGTGGCGCGGATCCAGGCCTCGATGTCGGTATCACTTTGCACCTTGGGCCCTGGCGCCAGTTCCACTCCGCGCCAGGCGTTGAAAGCGGGCTGGGCAAAGACCTCACGCAAGCGCTTGACGCCTTCGCGCAGCACCACCAGGTCTTGCGGCGCACTGAGGTAACCGGGCCGAATGCGCGGGTGCGCCAGCGGGTCGGCCGAGGCCAGCTCGATCGCCCCCGTGGACTCGGGCCGCAGCTGGAACACATTGGCAAAAAAACCTGCGCCGCGGTCTTGCGGCAGCACCTTGGAGAAATACGGCAAACGCAAGGCGGCGCTGGAGAGTGCCGGCAAAAAATGCGACTGCAAATCAGGTTGCGCCAGGTCGGGTGACGACTTGTACAGGCCGCCCACCTCCAGCGGAAAACTGGTGGCCGGGCCCGTGCCCCAGACCATCGCCTTGAACAAGGCCCAGGCCGCCAGATCAACCCGGCGCAGTCGGTCCAGCGTGACGCCGCCCAGGGCGCGGTGCTCGACCCGGACCAGCAGATGGTCCTGCAAGCCTTGCCCGACGCCGGGTAGGTCCATGCGCACCGGCAGGCCCTGGGCCTGCAGCGCCGCCGCTGGCCCAATGCCCGACAGCATCAGCAGTTGCGGTGAGTTGACGGCGCCGCCACACAGCAACACCTCGCGCTCGGCGCGCAGGGTGATTTTTTCGCCGCGGTGCAACACGTCAACGCCCTGCACCCGGCCATTGGCGTCCCAGTTCAAGCACAAGGCCTGTGCCTGAGTGACCACGCGCAGGTTGGGGCGATGCAGCGCTTGGCGCAAATATGCGCTGGCGGCACTGACGCGCCGGCCATTGCGGATGGTGAAGTCGTAAGCGCCGGCCCCGTGGGGGGAGGGGCCGGCAAAGTCATCACTTTTGGGGTGCCCAGCCTGTTGCGCGGCTTGCAAATAGACCTGAAACAAGGGGTTGTCCAGCCGACCGGCAGACACCGTCAAGGGCCCGCCGGTGGCATGGAAGGCACTGCCCCCACGGTGGGAGTTCTCACTGCGCAAGAAGTAGGGCAAAACCTCGTCGTATGACCAGCCGGTCAAACCCCGGGCCGCCCAGTCGGCAAAGTCGATGGGCAAGCCCCGCATGTAGACCATGCCGTGAATGCTGGAGGAGCCGCCCAGCACCTTGCCCCGGGCCCATTGGGTACGGCGACCATTGAGCTGCGGTTCAGGCTCGGTGACGTAGGACCAATTGGCGTAGGCCGAGCGCAAAATCAGGCCCGTCATCAGGGGCACACCCAACAGTGGGTTCCAGTCACGCCCCCCAGCCTCAATCAGCACCACCTGGCAATCAGGGTCTTCGCTGAGTCGGGCCGCCAGCACGCAGCCGGCAGGGCCAGCCCCCACCACCACGTAGTCGGCCGGTTTTTCAGGGGCAGACATGAATTCTTTTGCACATGTTGGGGTTCACCAGATTGTCAAAATGTTCAATTGTCTCTATATTAGAACAATTGCCAACCCTGTCCACCTGGAGAGATCAAATGAGCCAATTGAACCGCCGAACCGTCATCGCCGCCACCACCGCCCTGGGGGTGTCGTCCATCCTGCCGATGCGGGTCTATGCCCAAACCGTGCCTGAGATCCAGACGCTGCGCTCCACCGCCAAATCCTGGTTGTGGGCGGCCGAAGACTATGCCAACTCTCGTGGCTTTTTTGACAAGGCCCGCGTCAAAGTGGTGAGCAACGCCTCCAACCGGGGCACCAATGTGGCCGCATTGGCGGGCTCCGGTGTCGACATCGTGCTGGGTGACCCGGGCGAAGCCTCCCGCGCGCGCGGCGAAAAACTGGCTATCAAGTCCTTCGTCTCCACCGTCAACAAATACGCCAGCAATGTGGTGCTGTCCAATGCCGTGCTCAAGCGCCTTGGCATCACCGAGCAGTCACCGGTTGACCGCAAGGCCGCCGCCCTCAAGGGTTTGCGTCTGGGCACCACCGGCCCTGGTGCGGCACCGGATGCCTTGTTCCGCTGGTTGGCAGTGCAGGCCAAGCTCGACCCGAATACCGACTTGCGCTTGGTCCCGATGCAAGGTGGCGGCCCCGGCATGCTGGCGGCGTTGCAGCAAAACGTCATTGATGGGTTTTGCCTGTCGTCCCCAACCTCCGACCTGGCCGTGAAAGACCGCGACTGCGGCTACCTGTTCAACATGGCGCTGAACCCGCCACCTGCGCTGAAGGAATACAACTACCTCATCGCCTCCACCAGCGAGGCCGCCCTGGCCAACAAAGACCGCCGCGAAGCCCTGGTGCGCTACACCATGGGCCTGGCCATGGCGCTCAAGGAAATCAACGCCAGCCCGCCCGAGTTCCGCGCCTGGGCTGACAAGTGGTTCGAAGGCCTGCCGCCCGAGATTGCCAGCACCTCGTTTGACATCAACAGCAAGATCTTCTTCGCCAACCCCCTGCCCAAGGAAAACTTCTTCCAGTCGAACGTCGACTTCCTCAACACCGTGCAAAAAACCATGAACGCCGCACCGCTGCCGGCGACGCTGACCTTCAAGGACATGTACGACACCACTGTCGCGCAAGAAGCCCTGAGTCGGCTTTGAGTATGTCTGTTCAGGTTCAGGGCGTTGAAAAGCGCTATGTACGGCGCGACCGCGAAACCGTCGCCCTGGCCCCGGTCGACTTGACCATCGACAAGGGCGATTTTGTCGCCTTTGTCGGTCCGTCGGGTTGCGGCAAGTCCACCTTGCTCAACATGATCGCGGGCATCATCGAGCCCTCGGCCGGCAAAATCCTGCATGAAGGCCAGCAGGTCCGTGGTGTCAACCAGCGCGTGGGCTACATGACCCAGACCGACAGCGTGTTGCCTTGGCGCACGGTGTATGACAACATCGAGTTGCCCCTGACCTTTCGCCCCTTCTCCGCGGCGCAACGGCGCGAACGGGTCGAGGCCATGATGAAGGCGGTCGATCTGTCCGGCTTTGCCAACAGCTTCCCCAATGAACTCTCCGGTGGCATGCGCAAGCGGGTGGCACTGGCCCAGGTGCTGGTGTACGAGCCCGGCACGCTGCTGATGGACGAACCTTTTGGCGCGCTGGATGCCCAGCTCAAGCTGATGATGCAGCGGCGCCTGCTCGACATCTGGCAAGAGACTGGCAAAACGGTGATCTTCGTGACCCACGATTTGTCTGAGGCCGTCACGCTGGCCCAGCGCGTGGTGGTGTTTTCTGGCCGGCCCGGGCACATCAAGGCCATTGAGCCCATCAACATCCCGTTCCCGCGTGACCCGTTCAAGGTGCGCTTCGAGCCAGAGTTTCAAGCCTCCTACGAACGCCTCTGGTCGATCCTGGCCCCTGAAATCGCCAAAGGCGAGGATATCTAAGTATGCAAAGCACTGACGCAGAAGCCGCTGTCATGAGTGGCGGCCGCAGCATCGCTGTGGCCCAGTTCGAAGCCGCTCAGGGGCGGCGCGCCCGCTGGATCCTGGTCTTGCGCCTGCTCGTCGGCATTGCGTTCCTGGCGTTCTGGGAGTTTGCCTCTGGGCGCCTGATCGACAAGCTGTTCATCTCTTCCGCCTCGTCGGTGCTTGGCCGATTGAGCAAATGGGTGATGGACGGCACCTTGGTCAATCACCTCTCGATCACGCTGTACGCCACGATGTGGGGGTTTTTGATCGGCTCCTTTGTCGGCTTTGCACTGGGCTTGTTGTTTGGACGCTTTCGGGCATTGGCTGAGGTGCTCGACCCCTACATCACCGCCTTGTACTCCATACCCAAGATCGCCCTGGCGCCCTTGTTCATCATCTGGTTTGGCATTGGCATCGAGTCCAAGGTGGCGGTCTCGGCCTCCATCGTGTTCTTTGTGGTGTTTCTCAACACCTATGCCGGCGTGCGCGACGTTAATCCCCTGTTCATCAACGCCATCCGCATCATGGGCGGCTCGCAGTGGAATGTGCTGCGCTCGGTGATCATGCCCAGCGCCACCTCGTGGGTGATTACCGGCTTGAAGGTGTCCGTGCCCTACGCTTTGGTGGGCACGGTGATCGGTGAATTCATGTCGTCCAACCGCGGCATCGGCTTTTTGATCAGCCAGGCCACCGGCCTGTTTGACACCACCTCGGTCTTTGCCGGGCTGATCGTGCTGTCGATTGTGGGCGCCATCTTCAACGAAGGCTTGGGCCGGCTGGAGACCTTCTTCCTGCGCTGGCGCTAGGTCGGCGTATCGGGTGGCGGACAAAGGCACTCCCCGGCGAAAGGTTGTAAAGCATTTTCAGATCATGCTACGGTTTAAAAATGCTTTACGCTTAAATGCCATGACTTACGTTGCACTATCGCCAAAATTTCAGATCGTTATACCCAAGGGCGTTCGTAAAGCGCTCAATCTTGTAGCGGGCCAGAGAATGGAAGCGCGCGTCGTGGGCGACCACGTGGAGTTGGTGCCCGAATTGCCTATCACTTCGATCCGAGGTATGTGCCGTGGCATCAACACCGATGTTCCCAATGATCCGGAAGTCAACCAGGGCCGCGGCCTGTGAACGTGGTGGATTCCTGCGGATGGCTGGAATACATCGCAGACGGCCCGAATGCCTCTTTTTTTGAACCTGTACTGGCAGACCGCACAGGCACATGGTGCACAACTTTTCACTCAGGATGTAGACCTAAAAAATGCCCCGGGTGTGCAATACCGGGTGAAGGGCTGACCGCAAACTTGCTCTAACCCAAGGTCGTCCTGAGACCGCAGAGGTCTGCCATGCCGCATTACTCAACCGAATCGCCGCGCGTTTAGTCAGTCGTCGGGGTCGTGCGCTGTGAAGAATGTTGCGAACCTTGCCTGAGAGCGTTCGATATGCCGGCGCATGGCCTGACCAGCTGCGTCGGCATCTTGTTTGCGTAAAGCTGAAATGATCTGCTCATGTTCCTCATTCGCTTCCTTTGTTGCCCGAGCGTGGTGGAACAGCCGAAAGAGGTGCACATGCGTATGCAGATTGGACAGCGCTTCGCGCACGAGTTCATTGCCGCTGCCAGCCGCAATCAAGTCATGAAACTCGCTGTCGCGCTGGGCAAACTGGCCATAGGCCGACTGTCGATCAGTTCTCTCAAGAGCAATCATGTGTTTGGCGACACTTTCCAGCGCGTCAATGCTGTCGGCAGACATGTTTAAGGCGGCCTTGGCAGTCATGGCCGGCTCCATGAGCTGTCGGCACTCATACAGTTGTTCTAGTCGGGACTTGTTCAGTTGGTCTGCCGCGCTGTAACCGATGAGATGGGTTTTGACGACTAGTCCCTGCGCCTCCAGCCTTGACAGCGCTTCACGAATCGGTGTCTGTGACACGCTGAGCTCCCGCACGAGCCCGTCCACCGCAATGCGGCCACCTGGTGGAATTTTGTGTGACATCAGTTGAGCGTAGAGCAGGTTGTAAACCTCGTCACCTAGGCGGACCGGGCGACGCATCGGTATAGGCGTGCCGGCGTTTAGGGGCTCGCCGTCGCCAGACTTTTCTTTATTCATCATGATGGGCGTCACTTAAGAGCGAGTAATATCAAATATCCGATCGGATTTGAAATTTTAGCTTGCGTAGCTTGATGTCCGTGGATATCATATATCCGATCTGATATTTTTGTATGCCAATCATTAATTGTTCGCTTATCCGGGATGTTGCAGGCCAAGCCTTAGCCCGGGCCGGAGTGCCTTTGGCGCATGCGGCCATTCAACTGGAGGTATTGCTTGAAGCCGAGCTGCGGGGAGTCCCATCGCACGGCTTGCTACGGTTGGATCGCGTGGTACAGCGCATCCTCAATGGTGTGGCGGACCCGCACGCAACGGGGCGGCTCAATTGGCTGAGCAGCGGATTTCTGACGGTTGATGGAGAAAAAGGTCTAGGTCCAGTCGTCGCGGTCGCGGCGCTGGATGCGTTGCAGCACCGTGCCCGTGAAGTCGGAGTGGCGATCGCGGGAATAACGAACTCCAACCATCTCGGCATGCTCGGCTGGTATGCAGAACGTATTGCGGCCAATGGCCAGTACATCATCGCGATGTCAACCAGTGAGGCCTTGGTGCACCCCTGGGGTGCGCGCAAGGCACTCATCGGAACCAACCCGATCGCCATTGGAGTGCCGACCGAAGGCAGACCCTTTGTCATGGACACCGCGACAAGTGTCGTGTCGATGGGCGAGATCCACGACCACGCGCATCGCCAGGTCAGCATCCCCGCCCATTGGGCGGTAGACGCGGAAGGTAAGCCAACGACTGACGCCAACGAGGCAAAAAAGGGCGCTCTGGCGCCATTTGGCGGTGCTAAGGGCTACGCCCTGGGGTTGGCCATCGAGCTACTCGTGACAAGTTTGGCTGGCGCCGCCATCGGCACTGGCGTACGTGGCACGCTTGATGCCACAGAAGTGTGCAACAAAGGGGACGTATTCATCGTAATCGATGGACCAAGCCCTAACTTAACCGCTTACCTGGACATGATCAGGCATAGCGAGCCGGCCGAAGGCTTCGAAAGCGTGCTGGTGCCCGGCGATCGGGCCCGGGCCTGTCGGGCCCATCGTCTGGAGCACGGCGTACCGGTCGCTGACGAGGTCTGGCAGCGGATGCTGGTCCTTTCCGAAGGCGGCATGGCAGTGAAACAGCACACTTAACGAGAACATAAGATGACCCTATTTGGAGCCCTGCGCCTGCCGCGAAACCTTGTCGTCGGTGCAGGACAACGTGCCACTTTGCCCGCCTATGCCCGGGCGCTGGGGCAGCGAGCGCTTGTTATCACCGACGAGCGGCTGGCCGAAGACCCGGAATTCTGCGCTATGGTCGATGGCTTGAGAAACGCAGGAGTCACCACAGAGGTATTCTCAAGAACGATCGCCGAACTGCCCGCGTCCTGTATTGCCGAGGGACTCGCTGTCGGACAGTCCTTCTCGCCAGATCTCATCATCGGCGTGGGTGGCGGCAGCTGCATGGACGCCGCAAAAGTGATCTCACTGTTGCTAACCCACGGCGGTCAACCCAGTGACTATTACGGCGAGTTCAAGGTGCCTGGTCCCGTGCTTCCAGTGATCGCGGTGCCCACCACATCGGGGACTGGTTCCGAGGTCACACCCGTCGTTGTGATCTCAGACCCAGCGCGATCTGTGAAAGTCGGAATCGCGAGCCCTCACCTCATCCCGCATACGGCAATTTGCGATCCTGAGCTCACCTACACGTGTCCCCCTTCCTTGACTGCGATTTCGGGTGCTGACGCACTGACACATGCCATCGAAGCCTTCACAACCGCGCGCCGGCCCTATTCACACAAGGCAGTCCAAGAGCATGTCTTTGTCGGGAAAAACGCCCTGTCTGATCACTTTGCACTGCTGGCCATCGGCCATATCAGCGCGAGTCTGAAGTTGGCTTACGACAACGGCACAGACATCGTTGCGCGAGAACGATTGATGCTCGGGGCAACGGCTGCCGGGCTGGCCTTCGGAACGGCCGGGACGGCTGCAGCCCATGCCATCCAGTATCCAATCGGAGCCTTAACACACACGCCACACGGGGTGGGAGTCGCGGTCATGCTGCCATATGTCATGGCATTCAACCGGGAGCATGCTGGCGGCCCTCTCGCAGAAGTCGCCGAAGCCATGGGGCTCAATACACAAGGCTTGTCAGTCGATGACCGAGCGGGTGCTGCCATAGATGCAGTGACAAAATTGTTCGCCTCCGTTGGAATTCCCGACACGATTGCCGGTCTGGGTGTACTCGCAGACCAACTGCCTTTTGTCGCAGAGCAGGCCATGGGCGCCACGCGTCTGATTAAGAACAACCCGCGCCCGTTAGATGCCAAGTCGATGAGCGTCTTGGTTCAGGCGGCGTTTTACGGCGACCGCACCCAGTTGAGCGCCTGACGCGCAGACTAAAAAACTTTAGGTGAGTGAAACTTCATGAAGAATACAGAACTTTCCTTTGACATTGCCAGTGTTCCGACGGCCCTTTTTATCGGCGGCAAGTGGCAAGCCGGCTCCACCGGCAGAAAGATCGATGTCATTGACCCATCGACGGGTAATGTGATTGCTGCTGTTGCAGATGCGTCCGTACAGGATGGACTCGACGCGGTACGGGTCGCCTATGCAGCCGGACCGGCATGGGCGGCGACGGCACCCAGAAAGCGCTCTGAAATTCTGCGTCGCTGCTTCGAGTTGATGATCGAACGCAAAGACATGCTGGCGGAGCTGATTTCACTTGAGAATGGCAAAGCATTGAACGACGCCAGAGGCGAAGTGGCCTATGCGGCCGAATTCTTTCGATGGTTCTCTGAGGAGGCAGTGCGGCTAAATGGCGACATCTCGATCGCGCCGAGTGGCGCAAACAGAATCATCGTTGAACATCAACCGATCGGCGTTGCGGTGTTGGTCACGCCCTGGAACTTTCCAGCGGCTATGGCGACGCGCAAGATTGCGCCAGCCTTGGCCGCGGGCTGCACGGTCGTTCTGAAACCGGCTACCGAAACGCCATTGACAGCCTACGCACTCGCTAAGTTGTACCAAGAGGCGGGTGTACCAGATGGCGTCGTCAATGTGATCACTACCTCGCGCTCGGGTGCGACGGTCAGCGCTATGCTGCACGACTCCCGAGTGCGCAAACTCTCGTTCACTGGGTCTACCGAAGTTGGTCGCAAGCTGCTCCATGAAGCGGCCGACACGGTCATTTCTTGCTCAATGGAGCTTGGAGGAAATGCGCCTTTCATTATTTTTGACGACGCAGACATCGATGCTGCCGTGGAGGGCGCGATGATCGCCAAGATGCGAAACGGGGGCGAGGCATGTACGGCTGCCAATCGCTTTTATGTTCAAGAAGGGATGCTGGACCAATTTTCGGTGCGATTGACCCAACGCATGGCCGGCCTGACAGTGGACACCGGGTATGCCGAGTCAACTCAATGTGGACCACTGATTAATGCTGAAGCAGTGGAGCGAATCCATGGCTTGGTTCAGGATGCACTGCAACACGGTGCCCGTCTGCTGACGGGGGGAGCGCCACTGGATCGCCCTGGGTTTTACTATCCGCCAACCGTTCTGAGCAGTGTGCCGGTTGACGCTGTCATCACGCGAAGTGAGATTTTTGGACCGGTGGCACCGATCATCGCATTCAAAACGGAGGAGGAAGCGATCAGGCTCGCCAATGACACCGAGTACGGATTGATCGCCTACGTTTACACGAGGGATATCGCCAAAGGAATGCGCGTTTCAGGGAAACTCGAGTGCGGGATGGTTGGTCTAAATCGAGGCTTGGTGTCTGATCCGGCCGCGCCATTTGGCGGCACCAAGCAGAGTGGGCTTGGACGCGAGGGGGCTCACCACGGCATACTGGAGTTCTGCGAGACGAAGTACGTCGCGGTCAGCTGGTAAAACCCGTGCAAAATCTGCCACCCAACAGAAAACGATCAACGAGGAACAGAACTTGAAAATTACCAAAGTAGACGCCTTCCAGCTGAGCTGGGACCTGTCTGGAAAGGGCGCCCGTAGTGCGTTTGTGCGTATTGAGACCGAGGATGGTGCCTTCGGGCTTGGCGAGGCATCGCCCATGCAAGGGGGGCTGGCGTCCCTGGTCATCATTGCCAATGACATGGCACCTTACTTGGTTGGCAAAGACCTCTTCGACCACGCGGTACTGCTGGACACGCTGCTCCACAAGTGCATCAAGCTCGGGCCCGATGGGGCTGTGACCGGCGCGCTGGCTGCTCTGGATATCGCCCTGTGGGACCTCAAGGGCAAGCTGGCAGGGCAGCCCCTTTACAAGCTGCTTGGGGGTGCTTGGCGCACGAGTCTGACCTGCTATTCGTCAATTGGTGGGAACGCGCACCGCACAGTCGCTGAGGTGGTCGATATCGTGCAGCGACGCGTTGAAAAAGAGCAGCCAGCGGCAGTCAAGATTCGGTGGGATGGCGACCGAACCCGCCAGGACGTCGACATCGCCGGTGACATCGCCAAGGCCCGGGCCGTACGAAAGGCCCTGGGTGACGACTTCGTCCTGGGCTTCGATGCTAACAACGGGTACTCAGTCGGTGGGGCCATGCGGGTGGGCCGCGTGCTAGAAGAACTCAACTACACATGGTTCGAGGAGCCTGTCCAGCACTACCACGTGGCGGCCATGGGCGAGGTTGCGCAGCGTCTGGACATCACGGTATCGGCAGGCGAGCAGACCTACACGCTGCAAGGCCTGAAAGACCTGATCAACGCGGGTGTACGCATGGTGCAACCGGACATCGTCAAGATGGGCGGCATCACCGGGATGATGCAATGCGCCGCCGTGGCGCACGCGCATGGCGTGGAGCTGGTGCCACACCAGACCCAGCCCTCGGTGGGGCATCTGGCCAACATGCACCTGATGTCTACTATCATGCATTTGGGCAAGCCAGTAGAGCTGGCCGACGGCTGGGAACGGGCTGATGCCGTATTCAAGAACCCTTCGCGCCCGGTCAATGGGCGTTTCGAACTGCCCACTTTGCCAGGGCTCGGCATGGAGTTTGACGAGGTGGAAATGAAGAAACGCAGTATCCCCGTCACCCGCTCGGCATGATCTAAACCACCAGGAGATAACGATGACCGTATCCAGAAGAAGTTTTGTACAAAAGACCTCCGCTGCTGCCGCCACCTTGGGCGCGCCCGCGCTGTTCGCGCAGTCTGCCAGCCCCATTTCAATCGCGCTGGCGTCGCGCGCCCCGACCACCCTCAACCCATTCCAGCCTGGCCGCACCGGCGGCGACAACTGGGGCATTTTCCAGGTCTTCGATTCGCTGGTCACCTCGCCCAACGGCACCTTCGCCATCCGACCGCAGGACTTTAGGCCCCTGCTGGCCGAAAGCTTCACCACGTCACCGGACGCCAAGACCTGGACCTACAAGCTGCGTCGCGGTGTGCAGTTCCACAAAGGGTTCGGTGAAATGACGTCGGAGGACGTGGTCTTCACGTACATGCGCAACCTCGATCCGAAGATCGTCACCTTCAACAAGCAGGTGTTCTCCAACATCGAATCCGTCACGGCCGAGGACAAATACACGGTCGTCATCAAACTCAAGCGGCCCGATCCGCTGTTTAACGGTGGCGGCGTGGCGGTGGCGTTCATCGTCAGTCGCAAGGCCTTCGAGCAGTTGGGCAACAACGGCTTCGAGACGGCTCCGATCGGCACCGGACCGTACCAAGTGGATTCTTTCAGCGCGACCGATGGCGTGCATCTGAGCGCCTTCCCGGGCTACTTCGGCGGGCCGGCCGCCACCAAGAACCTGCACATCCGTTTCATCGCCGACACCACCGCGCGAACGCTGGCCTTCGCGTCCGGGCAGGTGGATATGATCGAAGGCGTACGCGCACCCGGTTGGATTCCCTCGATGCAGCAGCGCTCGCCCAAGACCATCTTCGACGCCACGGCGCCGGGAAGCTTCAACCTGCTGCACCTCAACATCAACCGTGCGCCGCTCAACGACGTGCGCGTGCGGCAGGCCATCCGCCTGTGCATCAACGCCGACCAGATCACCGCGGCATACAAGGGCATGGCCACGCCCATGGTGGGCATCATTGCGTCCCAATTTGCCGGCTCCGTCAAGAAGCAGGACCTGCCGCCCGAACTCCAATACAACCACGACCCCAAGAAAGCCAAGGCGCTGCTGGCCGAAGCCGGTCACCCAAACGGCGTGACGATTCCTTGCTTCACCAGCCAGCGCGAAGACTACGCGTCGATCATGCTGATTATTCAAGAGCAGTTGCGCGCGGGCGGCATCAATCTCGATCTCAAGGTCATTGATCATGCGACCATGCATGCTGAGAACCGGAAGGATCGTAATTCCATCATTTTGTATTCGTCCAGCTTTCCCCCGGTGCCCACGCAGCCCTTCCAGCTGCTGCTGGCGCGAGGTGCGGAGGTTAAGGCGGATGGCACCGGAGCGGACAACTTCAGCCACTACGGTGCCGCCATACCCGGCCTGGACACCTTGATCGAAAAGGCCCAGGACGAGCCGGACTTCACCAAGCGCGTGGCACTCATCCAATTCCTCGAGAAACAGGTTCTTCGCGACCTTCCTCTGCTTGGTATCTGTACGCTGTCTTACGTCATTGCACGCAACCCTCGCGTGGACCTCGGCTTTCCGGTGAAGTCTGGCTACGCCTATTGGCGCCTCGACAAAGCCAAGCGCGTGTAGGTGCGAGCGGACATGTTACGAACCGTCGGAGCGCGGCTGCTCGATGTGGTGCCCACGGTGCTGCTGGTGTTGACGCTGGTTTTCATTGCGCTGCGCCTGCTGCCCGGCGATCCTGCGGCCGTAGCGCTTGGCGATTACGCGACGCCCGAGCAACTGAAGTTGTTCCGTGAGCAGATGGGTCTGAACCTGCCGCTGTGGCACCAGTACTTCGACTTCTTGTGGAACATGCTGACGCTGGACTTCGGCCAGTCGCTGGTGGACCGCACCTCGGTGCTGCACGTGATCGCGGTCAACCTGCCCTACACCATCGAACTGACGCTGGTGGCCACTGCGATGGGCCTACTTTTCGGTATCCCGTTGGGGGTGCTCGCTGCGGTCCATCGCGGCAAATTGCCAGATGCCGGCGTGCGTGGGTTCTCGCTGATCGGATACGCCATTCCCGACTTCTATCTCGGTGCACTTTTCTTGATCGTATTTGCGCTGAACCTGGGGTGGTTCCCGATCAACGGGGGCGGCACTGGATTTCTGGATCGCATGTACCACGTCTTCCTGCCAGCAGTGACGTTGGCCATGGTCAAGACCGCGTTTCTCGCTAGGTTGACGCGAACCTCCCTGCTGGAGGTGCTCGGCAAGGACTACGTGCGAACGGCGCGCGCCAAAGGCGCACGCGAGCCCCGCGTCATCTACCGGCACGCGCTGCGCAATGCGCTGCTGCCGGTGACCTCTGGTCTGGGCCTGAGCCTCCTGGCCACCTTGTCTGGTTCGGTCGCTATCGAACTGGTTTTTAATCGGCCCGGCATCGGGGAGGTTCTTATCAGCGCCATTGCCAAACGCGACTACCCGGTCGTGCAGGGCGGGGTGGTGGTGTTCGCCGCCTTCGTGGTACTCATCAATCTGCTCGTCGACCTGGCCTACGTGATCGTCGATCCGAGAATCCGGGTGAAGCTATGAGCGTTGCAACCACCGTCGATGTGGCGCTCGAAGCGGCGCCGGAAGCGCCCCGCCTGGACTTACTGCGGCGCATTTTCTTCGGCCGTACCTCGACGATCACGGCCACGATCATCATCGTCGCGTTCATCGCGGTCGCCATCTTCGCGCCGCAGCTCGCGCCTTACGATCCGCTGGCCCAGAGTTATCTTGCGATCAACGCCTTGCCGACCAGCGAGCATTGGCTGGGCACCGACCAGCTCGGGCGCGATGTGTTTTCGCGGCTGATCCACGGGTCGCGCAACTCGCTCATCTTCGGCTTGATCGCGCCCACGCTCGCCGCTTTTTTCGGCACGCTGCTGGGGGTAGTGGCTGGGTATTTCGGCGGCATCGTTGACCGGCTGGTTACCCGCGTGATTGACCTGCTTCTGGCCTTTCCTGAGTTACTGCTGGCGATCATGATCGCCGCCGCGCTGGGTGGTGGCTTTTGGAGCGTCGTGACGGTGTTGACCATCGCTTTCGTCCCAGGCTTCGCGCGAGTGGCCCGAGCCTCCACGCTTGCCGTTAAGCAAGAGCCCTACGTGGAGGCAGCGGTGGCTGCTGGCGTCACCACGCCGAAGATCATCCTGCGCCACGTGCTTCCCAACATCGCGGCGCCCATCGTGGTGCTGATGACGCTCTGGGTCGCGTCGGCTATCCGGCTGGAGGCGTCTCTAAGCTTCCTCGGCATCGGTACGCAACCACCCAACCCCAGCTGGGGCAACATCATCCGCGACGGCCTGGGCAATATTTTCGGTTCGCCCTGGGCCATCATCGGGGCGGGTCTCGCCATCAGCGTCGTGGTGCTCGCCTTCAATCTGATCGGCGACGCGACCCGCGACGTGCTCGATCCGGACACCGCGCAATGACGGTACCGCTGCTGAAAGTCGAAGATCTGGCGGTCGAGTTCGGCACCGGAAGCAGGGCCGTGCGTGCGGTCGATGGCGTGTCTTTCGAGATCGCCTCTGGTGGCGCAGTGGGCATCGTCGGAGAGTCCGGTTCGGGTAAGTCTGTTACTGCGCTGGCTATCCTGCGCCTTATTCCCGACCCACCCGGGCGCGTCGTGCGGGGCCGCGTCGAGTTCAACGGCGTGAACTTGCTTGATCTGCCGATGGCTAAGATGCCGGACATCCGGGGTCGCGATATCGCCATGATTTTCCAGGAGCCGATGAGTTCGCTCAATCCGCTCATGACCATCGGGGACCAGATCGGCGAAGCCCTGATGCTTCACGCCTTGCTCGATGCGGACGCACGACGGCAACGCGTCATTGAGGTGTTGAGTCTTGTCGGTATGCCAGACCCAGCGGGGCGCATAGGCGCATACCCGCACCAGTTTTCCGGCGGCATGCGGCAGAGAGTGATGATTGCCATGGCCTTGTCCTGCAGTCCCAAGTTGTTGATTGCCGATGAGCCGACGACGGCATTGGATGTCACCATCCAGGCCCAGGTGCTGGACCTCATGAAGAAAGTCCGTTCCGCGACGAAAACTGCCATCTTGTTGATATCGCACGACATGGGCGTCATTGCCGATGTCTGTGAGAGAGTGATCGTCATGTATGCCGGCCACATCGTCGAAGATGGTGACACGCGGTCGGTCTTCCGCAACCCGAGCCATCCCTACACCCGTGGTCTATTGGATTCGATCCCTCGACTCAAGGACGATCGTGAGCGTCTGTTTCAAATCCCGGGCATGGTGCCGATGCCGGGTTCGGTCAAGCAGGGTTGTCCCTTCTACGCTCGTTGTTCATTGCGGGTCGACATATGCGCCAAGGCGATGCCCGGCATGACTCGTTTTGGTGAGCACCATCAGGCCGCATGTTGGGTGACAGGGGAGGGTGCCAAATGAGCGAACCCTTGCTCCGGGCTGAAAACCTTGGTAAAACATTTGGCGGTGGTGGCGGCTTTTCAATGCGCGCCAAGCAACCAGGCGTGCGTGCCGTCGATGGTGTGAGCTTTTCCATTGAACGCGGCGAGACATTGGCCGTGGTTGGGGAATCAGGCTGCGGCAAGTCCACGATGGGGCGGCTATTGTTGCGGCTGATCGACGCGACGGATGGCAATGTGTTCTTTGAGGGCACTGACATCAACGCCCTGTCCCAGAGCGAGATGCGCCAAATGCGGCGCAAAGCGCAGATGGTATTTCAGGACCCGTACGGTTCTTTGAGCCCCCGCAGGAGCATCGTCGATATTGTGGCCGAGCCGCTGGAGGCGTTCGGAATGGTTCGCAACCAACGTGACAAGCGTGAACGGGTTGCAGAGCTGCTAACCCAGGTTGGTCTGCCCGCAAGCATCATGGACCGCAACCCGCGTCAGTTTTCAGGTGGGCAACGCCAACGCATCGGCATTGCACGCGCTATTTCGGTGGACCCCAGTTTCATCGTCGCTGACGAACCCGTTTCGGCGCTGGACGTCTCGGTTCAGGCGCAGGTCGTCAACTTGCTTCAGGACCTGCAAGACAAAAAGAATTTTTCTTATCTGTTTATTGCGCACGATTTAGCCGTGGTTCGCCACATCGCAGATCGTGTCATGGTGATGTACCTCGGCCGAGTTGTGGAGATCGGCCCCAAGCGTCAGATCTATACCGTCCCACAGCATCCCTACACACAAGCCCTGTTGTCAGCCGCTCCTGAGCCCGACCCGGATGTGCGCGTCAAGCGCATCATTCTCGAGGGCGACGTGCCGAGCGCAACTCGCGTGCCCACCGGTTGCGCATTCCATACCCGATGCCCGCTGGTGCAACCCATCTGCAAGGCCCAGCGACCTGAGCTTCGTGAAGTGGCACCCGGTCAAAGTGCGGCCTGTCATTTCGCAGTACCGAACCCGATTGCAGTCTGAACTTTAGGCCATTGGCTCTGGGCTGAGGCGGGGGCATGATCTCGCTGCTGGCGCAGCGCCGGCTGAACTGATGATGGCAGGCGCCTTCTCGCACCACGCTGGCACCCCCGTGGCCGCGTCATCATCAAAACGTCCCAAACGTGACGGGTCACGTTGCACCTTGAGACGGCGGCTTGCCGAAGTGCGGGCGTGATCCTGCAGAATTAATAAGAAATAGGGCTCTAGCCCCCATGGAATATGACGCAGTCGCTATCAAATTTGAAGCTTTAGGTTGCCATCCCGGTTGGCAAGGCTTGCGTGCAGCCCACCAGGACGATGGCCAACCCCTTCAAGCCGGACTGCGCCGCGACGGCAAAGCCGCTTCCACCGTGGGCAAGTCCACCATCACCGGGGAGCCGGGCACGGTGCAGCCGGTGTCGCAGCATTTGCCGGGTTGCCGGTTCTGGGTGATGGCGCGCTGGGGGTCATGCGGCGCGGGGGCCGGGGAACCGTCGGCGGCGATGCCGCGTTCCAGCAGGCGCTCCACCAGCTCCACCTTGGAGCCAATCGGGTAATTGCGGTAGATCTCCTGCTTCATGGCGGCGGGCGAGCCGCCGCCGTGCAGGCTGATCACCGAGTACCAGCCCCCCTGGTAGCCGGCGGTCAGGTCCTCAATAAAGCGGGCGGTTTCAATGCGCTGCGCGTAGGGCACGTCGGGGTTGGCGCGCAGCACCTCGCTCAGTTTGGCGCTGGTCTCGGGGTTGTGGTCTTCGTCCGGGCCGGGTAGGGTGACGATCAGGCCGCCGCTCACATAGTGCGCAATGCGGTGCATGTCGTAGATCTTGGTGGCCAGAAGCAGCTTGCCGATGTTGGCAAACACGGCGTCGGGCATGAAGGTCTGGCTGTAGCTGTCGGCCTTGCCGTACACGCTGGCGGCCACACCGCAGGCAAAAAAGCTCTCTGTGATGGTGATCAGCTCCACCATTTGTTCGCGCAGGTGGCTTTCCCGGCCCGGGTCAAAGCCGTTGGCCTCGCACATCAGGGCACCAGCGCCAATCAGTAGGTCGCCAAAGCCGGCGCGTGCGCCGATGCAGGTGTGCCGGTGGTGGGTGGCGTAGTTGTAGGTGAGGTGGCCCGAGTGCTCCCACTCGCCGGCGTAGAAAACGTTGTCCATTGGCACAAACACGCGGTCAAACAGGCACACCGCCGTGCTTTGGCCATACTTGCTGCTGAACAGCGCAGCACCGTGCTCGGGCTCGCCGGGGCGGCCGGCCGGGCGGGCGATCAGGGTCAGGCCCGGCGCGTCCACGGGCACGGCGCAGCACACCGCAAAGTCGGCGTCGGCCTGCGTCATGTTGCGGCAGGGCATCACCAGCAGCTCGTGCATATAGGGCGCCCCGGTGACGATGGCCTTGGTGCCCGAGATCAGAATGCCGCGCTGGCCGTTGTGCAGCGCGTTGCGGTCCACGATGTGCAGGTAGCTGTCCACCTCGGGTTGCTGGTGCGGGCGCTTGCTGCGGTCACCCTTGGCGTCGGTCATGGCCACGCCCAGGCTCAGGTCCTGGTCCTGCACGCGGTGCAAGTAATTCAGAAAACGCGCAGTGTGCTCGGTGCTGCCTTTGGCATCGTCCAGCCGCGCCGCCACCTGGCCGATGGCGTTCAAGGCGTCATGCGTCAGGTAGCGCTGGGCGCAGCCGGTTTCCTGGCAGACCAGGCGCACGGCTTCGAGCTTATTGAGCAGGTCGCCCGCGCTGGTGTTGATGTGGCTCAGGCGGTTGACGGTCTTGCCGCTGCTCTGCTGCACGGCCGTCATCAGCCGGGCGTACTCGGGTTTGTGGGCGTAGTCGTAGGTCAGCGCCAGCGCATTGATGCCGGGCGCAAAGCCCGGCTCGTCCGCCACCGAATTCACCAGCCGCCCGTCCAGGTAGACCCGCGGCCGGTAGGCGCGTAGCGACTCGCGGTAGTCATCGCCAGTCATCAGCAGGGCAGTGGGTGCGGGCAGGTTCATGGCGTTTTCCTCGGGTTGGTTCCAAACACAATCAGGCCGCCAAGGGCTGATGGGCCTCATTATTCAACAGCAATGCATCAGGATTTTCGATCCGAGCGGCTGCGGCGCCTGCCAGCATTGTCAGGCCCGAGCCATCGTGGTATTTTCGGGATTACTCAGCAATTTTTTGTAACTTCGGAGAAATGCAATGGACCTTGGACTCAAAGGAAAGCGTGTGCTGGTCACTGGCGGCAGCAAAGGGATTGGGCGGGCGGTGGCCGAGGGCTTCGCGGCTGAAGGCGCCCACGTCTCGGTGTGCGCCCGCAATGCCGCAGAAGTAGACGCCACAGTGGCTGCGCTCAAGGGCATGGGCGTCAAGGCCTGCGGTCAGGCGCTGGATGTGGCCGATGCCGCTGCACTTGCCAAATGGGTGGCCGACAGCGCGGCTGAACTGGGTGGCATAGATGCGCTGGTGTGCAACGTCAGCGCGCTGGCTGTTGGCGATTCTGCTGAGACCTGGGAAAAGTCTTTCCGGGTCGACATGATGCACAGTGTCAATGCGGTCGCGGCGGCCGTGCCATTTCTGGAAAAATCGGCCAGCACGTCGATTGTGCTGATTTCCAGCGTGTCGGGCTTCGAGGTTGATTTTGCTGCCGGATCCTATGGTGCCATCAAGGCCGCCTTGATCCATTACGGCAAAGGCCTCAGCCGCCAGCTTGTGGCCAAGGGCATACGCGTCAATGTGGTGTCGCCTGGCAACACCTATTTTGACGGTGGCATCTGGCAGAACATCGAGAAAAATGTTCCCGATCTTTACAGCTCCACCCTCAAGGTCAATCCCACGGGCAAGTTCGGCACGCCGCAAGAGGTGGCAAACGGCGTGGTGTTCATTTCCAGCCCGGTGGCGAGCCGCATCTCCGGGACCAACCTGGTCATCGATGGCGCCCTGACGGTCGCGGTCTAGGAGCAGGTCATGAGCGGCCACCACCACCACCACCATCAGCACACCATCCACCGTGAGCACATCCATCACGGTTGGAACAACGCGCTCACGCCCGCTCTGAGAATCGCACCCGGTGAGAGCATTCAGTTCGAGACCCTGGATGCCTCTTCGGGTCAACTCAACAAAACCTCCACGGCACAAGACCTGGCCAAGCTTGACCTTGGCCGGGTCAACCCGGTGACGGGCCCGGTTTACATCGATGGTGCCCAGCCCGGCGATGCACTCAAAGTCACGGTGTTGTCGTTTCGGCCGTCGGGCTGGGGCTGGACCGGCAACATACCCGGTTTTGGGCTGCTGAGCGATCAGTTCCCGGATGCGCACCTTCACCACTGGCACTACGACCCCAACCTGGCCACCTCAGTGATGTACGGCCCCGGCGGACGCGTGCCACTCAAACCCATGTGCGGAACCATCGGCGTCGCACCAGCGGAGCCAGGTCTTCACAGCATCATCCCGCCCCGCAATGTGGGCGGCAATATGGACATCCGTGACATCGCCGAAGGCACCGAGTTGTACCTGCCGGTCGAGGTCGTGGGCGCCATCTTTTCGGTGGGTGACACCCACGCGGCGCAAGGGGATGGCGAGGTTTGCGGCACGGCCATCGAAAGCCCGATCGACGTGGCGCTCAAGTTTGAACTGATTAAGGGGGCCAATCTGCGCATGCCCCGGTACGTCACGCCCGGACCGGTGTCCAGACACCTCGACAGCAAGGGTTACGAGGTGACCACGGGGATCGGCCCCGACCTCATGACGGGCGCCCGAATGGCGGTGTCAGAGATGGTGGAGTTGCTGAGTCGGCGCTACGGCTACGCGCCGATTGACGCCTATATGCTGTGCAGCGTCTGCGCTGATTTGCGCATCAGCTCCATTGTCGATATGCCCAACTGGGTTGTCTCCTTCTACTTCCCCCGGGTGGTGCTGGAGTAATTGCCGTCTTGGCCGGCAGGTGGCTGGGCGCATCACCAGCCTGCGCTGCCGGGGCCGCCCTTGAACGGCCCCACCAGCTCCGGTGTGATCCAGCCACCATAAAAGCCGCCGGGCTGCGCCCGCACCGGCTCGCCCCCCACGGTGCATTGCAGCGCCTCGGGGTAAAAGGCCACGCCATCGGCCAGCGCCTCGGCGCCAGCCAGTGGCTGCGGGTAGCTCCAGGCCACCTTGGGCAGGCGGCGAGATCCATCGGCCAGGGTCCAATACTGCGCCGGCCCTTTCCATTCGCAGACCGATCCACCCCCCGCCGGCAGCAGCAGGTGCCGGGCCACATCGGCCCACGGCAGGTAATAGGTGGGTGGGTGCGAGGTCTCCAGCACCAGGATGGCCCGGCTGCTGCGCGCCACCTCGATCGCGCCCCAGCGCACCACCACCTCGCGTGTATCAAAGGCCAGCTTCGGCGGCCGCGGGAAATCCCACACCGACACCTGGCCGGGCCCGGGTACCGCTGCAAAGGCGGGGCGCGTGGCGCCGCGCCAAGTCCAGGCATCGCGGGCGGCCTGCGCCCATTCGGGGATATTGCTCATGGCGCCATGCTACCCGGACGAGAAATCAAACCCGAGTTGTTGGCTGCTGGCTGCGCTGGCAGCTTTGGCTTTTTTGCGCGCAGCCGGTAGTTTGCGCGAGGCGTGTTTCTCCACAACGGCGGCTTTGCCGGCCTTCACTTCCGGGGTTTGCCGCAGTGCGTGCAGCCGCTGCTTGGCGTCGCGCGTGGCCGAGGCCAGGTCAACCACAGGCTGGGGCAGGCTGCTGTAGGCTGGCGCGGGCATCAACCAGGGCTCAAATAGCCAGCTGTCCGAGACATTGCGCATGGCCGGCAGCCAACGCCGCACAAACTTGCCATGCGGGTCGTGGTCCTGGGCTTGTTTGACCGGGTTGTAAACGCGGGTGGTGTTGATGCCCGTGGTACCAGATTGCATTTGCAACTGGCTCCAGTGGATGCCTGGCTCGTAA